>CAYTCK010000012.1:0-19022 GCA_964436445.1 uncultured Thermotogaceae bacterium
CAGGAAGGGGTCTTGACCGGGAAGGGTTGTTGAAACTATAGTCTTTTATAGTGCCTATCCTCTGCGGGAAGGGGTGATGCGCATGCGGATCAAGGTGTTGTTGGCGGCGGTTTTGGTCCTGGCAGGTGGGGTGTGGGCCGCCCAAGCGGAGAAGTACATCGTGGCTTCTGATATCCCCTGGCCTCCCTTCGAATGGGCCTCCCCCAGTGGCGATTACCTGGGCTTCGATCTCGATGTGATGCGCTGCATTGCTGTTTTGGAGGGGTACGAGATCGAGATCCAGCCCATGGCCTTCGATTCCATTATCCCAGCGGTGCGACTCGGGCAGGTAGACATCGGTGCCTCGGGTTTCACCATCACTGCCAAGCGGGAAGAGGTCGTAGATTTCTCCAACCCCTACTGGCTCTCCAACCAGGCGGTGCTGGTACGTAAGGATTCGGGCTTCAAGTCCCTGGACGATGTCCTCTGCTGTGGCCACAAAATCGGGGCCCAACGGGGGACCACCGGTGCCGACTGGGTCCAATCCAACCTTGTGGACAAGGGCGTGGACGTGAAGCTCGTGCTCTATGAGACCTATCCCGAGGCGGTCCTCGACCTGGTGAACGGACGCCTCGATGCCGTGGTCCAGGACGAACCCGCTTCCCAGCAATCGCTGGCCGCCTATCCCAAGGTCCTGACCACCGCTGGTGTTATCGAGACCAACGAGTACTTCGGGTTCTTGGTCGCTCAGGGCGATCCCAAGGGGCTCCTTCCCAAGATCAACGAGGGCATGGTCAAGATGGGGCTCCGCTGTGACCTCATGCGGCCAGCGGAGGGGCAGTGGAAGGTGAAGCTCCGGATCATCCCTGGGTCCGCTTGGGATTATCTCGTCAGGGCCTACTTCGGCCCCAAACTGGAGAAGGTGGAGGCCGCCTGGAAAGCCTGTATCAAGATCCTCTACGACAAGTCCCTGAGCCCCGAGGAGCGGGTCTTCCGGTTCGCCAAGTGCCTCGCGGAGAAGGCGTCCGAGTGAGTTGAAGAAGCATTGAGGGAGGGGAGGCAGAAGCCTCCCCTCCCTTGGTTTCCAGGGAAGGGGGAGCCATCAACCACTGGCGGAACATCGTCGAAGGCCTTCCCTCTCTCCTCAAAGGGCTAGGGATCAACGTGGAGATCCTGCTGGGGCTCATTTCCCTGGGCTTTGTGGTCGGGATAATCATCGCCATAGTTCAGGTTTACGGTAAGAAGTGCTTCGTTTGGCCTGCGGTAGCCTACGAGTGGTTCTTCCGGGGTGTTCCGGAACTGGTGCTCATCCTGCTTGTTTTCTTCGGCCTGCGGCAGTTCGGGGTGAAGATAACCGCTTTCTTCGCGGCCACTTTGGCATTGGGGCTTCGATCCTCGGCCTACCAGTCGCAGATCTTCCGGGGGGCGATCCAGGCAGTGGGTCACGGACAGATGCTGGCGGCCCTATCTCTGGGAATGACCAGGATCCAGGCGATCCGCTATGTCATCCTTCCCCAGGCGCTGCGCTTGGCCATCCCCCCCTGGTCCAACGAGTTTTCCTCGGTCCTCAAGGACACCACCTTGGCCTACGCCATCGGGGTGGAGGAGATACTGCGCCGGGCCAACTACCTCAGAATGCGGGATTATCTCATCACCATCCCTGTTTTCATCATTGTGGCTTTGCTCTTTTTGGTTTTAACATATGCCGGGAACTGGACCCTGGGGCGGTTGGAGAGACGGTTCCGCATCCCGGGGTTCGAGGTCAAGGGAGCAAGGGAGGAGAGGCTCTGATGTCCCTGTTGGTGGTAGAGGACGTTCACAAACGCTACGGGAGAGAGGAGGTCCTGCGGGGGATCTCCTTTCAGCTCGAGCGAGGAGAGACGAAGGTCATCATCGGCCCATCCGGGACGGGCAAGTCCACGCTGCTTCGTTGCATCAACCGCCTCACCGAGCCCGATCGGGGGCGGATCTGGCTCGATGGGGAGGAGGTGACCTCTCCTCGGACCAATATCTACAAGATCAGGGCCCAGATCGGTTTCGTCTTCCAGGATTTCAACCTCTTCACCCATCTCACCGCCTTGGACAACGTCCGGCTGGGGCTCATCCGGGTGAAGGGGATGGGAAAGAAAGAGGCGACGGAGCGGGCCATGCGGGAGCTTGAGCGGGTAGGGCTTGCGGACAAGGCTGATGCCTACCCGGCGCAGCTCTCCGGCGGCCAACAGCAGCGGGTGTCCATCGCCCGGGCTCTGGCCATGGATCCCAAACTGATCCTCTTCGACGAGCCCACGAGCGCCCTGGATCCAGAACTCATCGGCGAGGTACTCCAGGTGATGATCGAGCTCGCCGAGAGCGGGATGACGATGCTGGTGGTGACCCACGAGATGGGATTCGCCCGCTCGGTGGCCGACGAGATCATCTTCATGGAGAAAGGCGTCATCGTGGAACAGGGCCCACCGGAGGTACTGTTCACCAATCCGAAGCACCCCCGTACCGCCGAGTTCCTTCATAAAATCACTGAGTTTTACGGAGGTTCGGGGTGAGCCTTTACTTCGACTGGCACTGGCTCCCCCAGTTGAGCAGGGGGCTGACGGTCACGGTGGAGCTCACCGCGGCTTGCATTTCGCTGGGGGCCGTCCTGGGAATCCTTTTGGCCCTGGCGCGGCTTTACGGCCGGCATGTTCTCTACTGGGGGGCGAGCGCCTACGTCCAATTCTTTCGTGGAACGCCTCTTCTCGTGCAGCTCTTCCTGATTTACTATGGTCTTCCCACCCTGGGCATAAGTCTGAGCCCCTTCGGGGCAGGGCTCCTGGCGATGGGATTGAACACGGCAGCCTACCAAGCGGAGTACTTCCGGGGAGCGATACAGGCGGTGAAAAGGGGCCAAACCCTGGCGGCCCTTTCACTAGGGATGAGCCGCTGGCAGACGATCCGCTACGTGATCCTTCCCCAGGCACTCAGGCTCGTGCTCCCGGCTTGGTCCAACGAGCTCATCTACATGCTCAAGTACTCCTCCATCGTCTACCTCGTCTCCTTGAGAGACCTCATGGGTGTGGGACGGACCATCGCCAGCAGGAACTTCCGCTTCTTCGAGGTCTTCTCCGTGGTTGCCCTGATCTACTTGGCGATCGTGCTCCTTATCACCTTTGCCCTGCGGCTCGTGGAAGCCCGGATCCGGGTCCCGGGATTGGGGACCACCCGGGGCACCGTCTGACGGTCAGGATCCCCGTAGCGGGGGGTAGTGGTGGCGACAGCGGGGTTCATAGTGAGCGGCGGGGTCGATGCGATGGCCGTCGGCCGAGACCTTCCAGGAAAAACGTGCTGGGGCACCACAGACGGCACACCGGGCGGTGAGCTTCACTACCACGTCCGCCAGGGCGAGGAGGGAAGCGGTGGTCTCGAAGGGTCTTCCCTGCCAATCTAGATCCAGTCCCGCGGCCACAACGTCCTTCCCCGACCTCAGAAGCTCTAGGACAAGCTCCACAAAACCCTTCCCGAAGAACTGTACTTCGTCGAAGAGGTACACAGAGGCCTCCCCCAGCTCCACGTTCCCCGCGATATCCACCGGGAGTCTGGTCGCGGGGAGTTCCCTCCCATCACGGGAGCGCAGCCCCCGCACCGCGATCTCCGGCAGGAAGGCTCGGAAATCCTTGCCCGCGGCATAGTCTATGAGCCAGGCTGTCTTTCCGGCGTACATCGGCCCCACAACGACGATCAACTTCCCCCCCATTCTTCTTCCCCCTCCCTTTGGATGTTGGGCCAAACGGTCCCCAGGACGATCAAAACAGCCCCCAGAAGCTGCAAACCCAGGAGCCTCTCTCCCAGGAGCCACCACCCAAAGCATGCCGCGAAAGCGGGCTCCAGGGCAAGGATGAGCGCCGTGTAGGGAGTGGGGAGACGCTTCTGGGCCCAAAGCAAAAGCCAAAAGGAGACACCGCTTGCCAGGAAGGCCGTGAGTCCCACCGCCTCCCAGGCACGGGGGCTCAACGCCCAAGAGATCTGCCCCTGGACCCAGGCCCCGACCGAGGAGAGGACCGCCACAGCCGCGAACTGTGGGAAGAGGAGCCGTTGCCAGCGCCCTCCCCTCAGCCATCTCCCCTGGAGGACGAGGTACAGGGCGTAGGCCATCGCTCCCAGCACTGTGAGGAGATCGCCGATGTTGACAGCCCCCAATGGCCCTCTTCCCCCCAGGACCAAGAGCACCAGGCCGGAGCCAGCGATCCCTATCCCGATCCAGGTGCCCAAGGGGGTTCGTTCACCGAAGAAGCGGGCCATGGGCGGGACAAGCACCGTGGAGAGCCCGGTGATGAGCCCCGATTTCTGAACCGTGGTGTAGACCAATCCCCAGGTTTGGAAGAAATAGCCAGCGAAGAGGAAGACACCGAGCCCCAATCCCTGAAGCCAGTCCCGTAACCTCCGAGGCGACCAGGGGAGGAAGAGGAGACTCGCCAGGGCGAAACGCAGCCCTAGGAACCACAGAAATCCCATCTCTTGCGTGGCTTCTTTGACCGGGACGAAGCTCCAACCCCAGATGGCGGTGGCCAGGACCAAGGCCAGGGTGGCCATGGGGACTCAAGCACAAACGAAGCGGATCACATCGCCGTCCTGGACTACGTAATCGTGGCCCACCCGCCGCCAGCGACCCTCCTCCCGCAGTGCTTTGTCGGAACCGGCGGCCACCAACTCCTGCCAGTTGACCACCTCGGCGATGACGAAGCGATCCTTGAAGTCGGAGTGGATTTTCCCTCCCGCGTCTGGGGCCCTGGTCCCCCGGGGTACAGGCCAAGCCCTCACCTCGGGCCCCTCGATGGTATAGAAGGTCACGAGATCTAAGAGCTCATAGGCAGCCCGCACCAAGCGGGAGAGAGCCGATTCCTCAAGCCCCCACTCGGCGAGGTACGCCCGACGTTCCTCCTCGGTATCGGCGGCCTCGGCGATCTCCGCCTCCAACTTCCCTCGGATCACAACGAACCCCGCCCCTTCCTCCCGGGCGATCGAGGCCACAGCGCGGGTGTGCTCGTTCTCCCCCTCCTCGCCGGTATTGGCCACATAGAGAACTGGCTTGGCGGTGAGGGGTTTCAGGTCAGAGAGGAGGTCAAGCTCCTCGGGCTTCAGCTCCATCCGGCGGATGGGTATCCCCCTCCCGATTCCCTCGATCAACCGTTCCAGGAGCGAGAGCTCCTCCCTCGCGGCCTTGTCACCGGTCCGGGCGACCTTTTCGATCCTGGATTTGCGGCGCTCTAAAGTCTCGAGGTCCTTCAAGAGGAGCTCGGTCTCCACGATCTCGATATCCCGCCGGGGATCGATATCGCCCGTGGGATGAGGGACTTGCGGGTCTGGGAAGCAACGTACCACATGGATGATGGCATCAACGGCTCGTATCTCCGCCAAAAATTGGTTCCCCAGTCCCTCCCCGTGGGAAGCTCCCTCCACGAGACCGGCGATATCCACCACCTCGATAGTAGCCGGGACCTTTTTCTTATCGGGGAAGAGTCGGTGCAGTGCGTCCAAACGTGGATCCGGCACCCCAGCGGTCCCCCGGTGGGGCTCGATGGTACTGAAAGGATAAGCTTCCACCTTGGCTCCCGCGGCGGTGAGGGCATTGAAGATGGTGGACTTCCCTGCATTCGGCAACCCCACGAGTCCGAAACTGTAACTCACAGCCTTTCCTTCACCAGCTCGGTTACCTGGGCTGGGGTCCTGGCCACGGGGATCCCGCGGGATTCCAGGGCGCGGGCCTTGGCCTGTGCTGTCCCCTCACCGCCGGAGATGATGGCCCCGGCGTGTCCCATGCGTTTGCCCGGGGGCGCGGAGAAGCCAGCGATGTAGGCCACCACGGGCTTGGTCATCCTCGTGGCGATGAATTCCGCCGCCTCCTCCTCGGCCCGACCGCCGATCTCCCCCACCAGCACCACCAGTTCTGTTTCCGGATCGGCCTGGAAGAGCTCCAGGATCTCCACGAAGGAGCTGCCCACAACGGGATCCCCACCGATTCCCACCACCGTGGACTGCCCGATCCCGACTCGGGAAAGGTGGGCGGCGATCTCGTAGGTGAGGGTCCCGGAACGGGAGACGATCCCCACTGGTCCCGGTAGGAAGAACTCCCCAGGCATGATCCCCACCTTCGCCTTCCCCGGGGAGATCACGCCGGGGCAGTTGGGACCGATGAGACGTGTGGGATAGAGGCGCAGGAGGTGATAGACCCGAAGCATCTGGTGGACAGGGATCCCCTCGGTGATGGTGACGATCAAGGGGATACCGGCATCGGCGGCCTCCAAGATCGCATCCGGGGCGAACCGGGAGGGCACGAACACGATGGAGGCGTTTACATCAGGATGATCACGCCGGGCCTCCTCCACCGAGTCGTAAACCGGCACCCCCTCCACATCTTGCCCGCCTTTGCCCGGAGTGACCCCGGCCACCACCCGGGTGCCGTAACGGATCATCGCCCGCGTATGGAAGGAACCCTCGTGGCCGGTTATCCCCTGGACGAGGACACGGGTCTCCTCAGTGACCAAGATCGCCAAATCCCTTCACCTCGCCCCAAGGATACCCCATGGTGCCGAGGGATCACGGACTAGCCAGAAGCCGCGTGACCTCCTCCAGTGACCCCCTGAAGGGACCGGGGCGCTCCAGCTTCAGGGTGGTGAGGGCAGCGGCGAAGCGGGCCGCCTCCCGAGGAGGATCCCCCAGGAGCCTGCGCCCCAAGTAAGCGGAGAAGCAGGTATCACCGCGGCCAGTGCGGCCCGCCAAGGACCGAGGCCTGAAGGGGAAGCGGTGGAACTCACCGTCGGCGAGGACCAACACCCCCTCCCGGTGGGTAAGGACCACCTCCCGAGGCCCCTGGGCGGCTATCAATGGGGCAGCGTCCTCCAGGGAAGAGACTCCACTCAGGGCCTTGGCCTCCACATCGTCGGCCTTGAGGTATGTGGCAAGCTTCAGGTATTCCCCTTGATCCTCCCGGGGCGCGATCACCAACTCCCCGTCCCGCAGCCGCCGCAGGATCCCCTGGACGTCCAGGGCCACCGGTCCCAATGAGGCCACATGCCGCAGGAAATCTAAGGGCACCTCCCCCGGCATGATGGGGCCAAGGTAGAAGAGACGCGCCTCTATTCCCGGCGGAAGGTCCTCCGCCCGGAACCCCCCGGCGAACCCCCGGGGCCGACATATCCTCCGGTCTGAGTCGGGATCCGGGTGGATGTTCTCGATACCCGAGGTCTCGGGGACCTGCACCGGGAAGAGGGAAACACCGATGGAATCAAGTTCCTCAAACAGGGGGAGATCTTCCCGGGCCAGCCGGGTCACCACCGCTACCCTAAGCCCCAAGGCCCGCAGCACAAAGGAGCCGTAGTAACACGCACCGCCTGGGGCCTCGTACTCCTCGGAGCCCCTGACGATGCGGTCCTTGGCCAGGTGACCGATACAGACTACGTCAAAAACCATCGGTGGGAACGGCGCTGGTTCCTCAGCTCCCTCAGGATCTGACGCACCCGTTGGGGAATGTATTCCTTGAGTTCGTGCCAGTTCATGAAAGCATCTTCGGGGAAAGCGTAGATCTTCTCGAATTCGAAGGTCGGCTTGAAGGCCTTTTCCTTGAGATACTCCCGTACTCGTTGGTCGATGGAGCGGCGCTTATGCGGAAGCTCATGCACGAACATCTCCTTCACCAGAAGGCCCATGGAGCCCGCCTTGTGGGTGCAGGCCTCAACGGTGTCATATATGGGAAACTCCCGGGGATCGAAGGCGATGGCGTGTTTCCCCGGCTGGGAGTAGAGCACCGGGTGTCCCTCTACCTCCTCCCACATGGGGAAACGCCTGTAGGTCCCATGCCAGCTCCCCTCCACTCCCACAACGTTGTCCTCCTCATCCACCGACACCCACACGTGCTCCAATTCGTAGAGGTGTTGAATATCCCAATCCCACCAGATGGCGTACTCCACGGTGTAGCTGGCGTTATCGGGAACGTCGACGATCCTGGGGAAAGAAGGGGAGGGCTCTGGCCTGCGGAAGACCTCTACCCCCACCTTGCTAGGGAGGAACGGCTCATTGCGGTCGAAACGCAGGATGGGGGCATGCCTGATAACCCTCTCGCGATCATCCTTGCTCAGCATGTCCTTTCTCCCGGACGGAAAGACCATCCGCCGTGAAAAGGTGAAGTTTATCCTGTTTGGGAACGATCCAAAAGCGATCCCCGATCTCGATCTTCAGGTCCTTGGGGGCCAACACCCGGAAGGGAGTCTCCCCGAACTTGAAATGCACCAGAGTGCCTCCGCCCAGGGGCTCGGTGAGGAAGACCTCTCCAGGAAAGCCCTCGGCAGTCTCCTCCTGGGAAAGGGCGACATCCTCGGGCCTTATCCCCAGAGTGAACTCCTCTTCGCCCGTCTCACTCAGAAGCCTAGTGAGCTCTTCCGAGAGCCTCAGGGAGAAGCCCTGTGCCACGAGCCTCCCCGTGCCATCGGTCTTCTCGAACTTCACCGGCACCAGGTTCATGGGCGGGTCCCCGATGAAAGAGGCCACGAAGAGGTTCCTAGGGCGGTCATAGAGCTCATCCGGGGGGCCGTATTGCTGCAGCACCCCGGCGTGCATCACCGCCACCCTCTCCGCCATGGTCATGGCCTCTACCTGGTCGTGGGTGACGAGGATCGTCGTGATCCCCACCTCACGCTGCAGGCGCTTGATCTCGGCTCGGGTCTCGATACGGAGCCTGGCGTCCAGGTTGGACAGGGGCTCGTCCAAAAGGAGGATCTCCGGTTCCTTCACCAGTGCCCGACAAAGGGCCACTCGCTGTTGCTGTCCCCCCGAGAGCTGGCCCGGCATACGGTCCAGGAGGTCCTCGATCTTCGTGAGTTTGGCCACCTCCCGGACTCGACGGTCGATCTCCTTTTTGGGCACCTTGGCCAGGCGCAATGGGAAGGCGATGTTGTTGTAAACCGACATGTGGGGGTAGAGGGCGTATGATTGGAACACCAAGCCCACGTAGCGGTCCTTCGGGGCCACCTCGTTAACCAACACATCGTCGAAATAGATGTTCCCCTCTGTGGGCTTGTAGATCCCGGAGATCATAAGGAGTGTGGTGGTTTTTCCACATCCCGAGGGGCCGAGGAGCGCTATGAACTCCCCGTCTCGGACCTCCAGGTTGAGGTCGTTCACGGCCACGACCTTGCCGAACCTCTTCGTTAAATGCTCAAGCTTTATGGAGGCCATCTTCGTTTCCCCCTTCGGATTTTACCTACCTCCCTTCATTCCCCCCACCGTCACCCGCATCAGGCCCTTCTGGGTGAAGAAGAAGAACACGAGCACCGGCAGGATGTAGAACAGAGACACCGAGGCCAAAAGACCGTAATCGGTGAAGCGGAACTCCCCGATGAGGGCCTTGATGAGCATGGAAAGCGTCTGGTTTTCTTTGGTGAAGATGAAGGTGTAAGGATAGATGAAGTCGTTCCAACCAGCGAGGAAGGAGAAGATAGCAATGGCCGCGATCCCGGGCCGAAGGAGCGGAAGGATCACCTTGTACCACGCCTGAAAGCGGTTGCAGCCGTCTACGTAGGCCGACCACTCGATGTCCCAAGGGATGTTATCGAAAAACCCCTTTATGATCCAAGTGGACCAGGGTATCTCCAGGGCAGCCCTGGCGATAGCCACTCCCCAGATGGAGTTGAGGAGCTTCAAGTAATAGAGCACATAGAAAGTCGCGATGAGGAGCGTGACCCCCGGGAAGGCATGCAACAGGATGCTCAGACGCATCAGTTCTTCTCGCCCCCGGAAACGGAAACGGGAGAGGGCAAAGCCCGACAGGGTAGCGGTGAAGACCACGATGAGCATCACCACCCCTGCGAAAAGGAGGGTGTTGCCAGTGGCCTTCCAGATGCTCAGGTGGGCTGCCCCTCCCATCTGGATCGGGCTCCAAAGGAATCGCCAATTGTGAAGCGTCCATTCCTGGGGAATGAAGCCGAACATCACCTTGCGACTGAAGGAGCTGAAGAAGAGCCAGAGGTACATGCTGATGATGGGGAGGGAAAAGAGGGTGAGGAAGACGTACGGCAAGGCTCTCCCCAACATCCCCAACAACCGCTGCCGGCTGCTGGGTGCCCTGTATACCCGCCTCTTTCGTTCGCCCTTCATCCCATAAGCTCCATGAGCCGCTTGAAACCGAAGACCCGCAGCATGATCATGGTCACAATCAGGGCCACGATCACCAGAATCATGGCGATCGCCGCACCATAACCGTAGAACCTATGTGCGAAGGCCTCGTGGTAAGCGTAGAGGGACCAAACCTCCGACTTGAAGAAGGGCCCCCCGTTGGTCACGAGGAGGATGTACTCGTACGAGGCCAGCAACGACAGTGTTTGCCAAATGGTGACGAACATCAGGGGCCAGCGTAATAAAGGAAGGATTATGCTCCGCACGATGCCCAGGTGCGAAGCCCCGTCCACTTGAGCCGCCATGATATAGTCCTTGGAGATGGACTTGATGGCCGCGGAGAAGATGATCATCCCGAAGGAAGCCCCCACCATGCCGTTGACCAGGATCACCACGCCCATGGGGTGCTGCATGGTCCAGAAGGTGGGTTTCGCCCCGGTGAGGGCCTTGGCCACCATGTTCAAAAGCCCGTACTCCGTAGGATCGAGGACCCACAGCCAAAGCAAGGCGTAGACCACAGAGGGGGTCATCCGGGGGAGCATCCAGATCGCCCGGAACAACAGCCCAGCGTTCTCCGGGACGAAATAAGTGGTCAGAAGGCCTAAGATCAAACCGAAGCCGACATTTATCGCCAGGGTGCAAAGCACATATACCAGTGTATTAATGGCGATCTGTCGTGCTTGGGGATCAGAAAAAAGAAGGCGGTAGTTCTGAAGACCAACGAAATTCCACTCCAGGCTCGAATCCATATTCGTGAAGGCAAGGACGATGTTCAAGAGCGCCGGAACGAAGAAGAAAGCGATCACCAGGATGAGAAAAGGTGCAAGGAAGAGGATTACCGTGGGAAAGCGAAAGACACGCCTACGCCCTCGCCAGGATCTAGGTTTCATTGCCGTTCGCGATGGTAAATAAAAAGGGGCGGGCCGCAAGGCCCGCCCCACAGGTCCACTTATCAGCCCTTCACGATGAGCTCGTCCCCGAGCTCCCGGGTGAGCTTATCGGTGATCCACTCCAGGGCCTTGTCCGGGGTCATGGCACCGGTCTCCACGGCCTGAATGGCCTGGTAGAGGGCGGTCTTGTAGACGCTCCACTTGGGGTGGTTGGGGATAGAGGTGGTGTAATCCAGCATGTAGGTCACAGCGGACCCGAACTTCCAGGCGCTGTACTCGGGGGCGTTCTCCTTGAGGATGGAGAGGTGAGCAGAGCCCAGAGCGTGCTTGGCCACGAGCTCGGGCTTGGAAGTCAGGGCCACCAACCGGAAGGCGAGCTCAGGATCCTTGGCAGCGGAGGTGATCACGTACACGAAGGGGTGGGACAGGGTAATGGGCTTGCCACCCTTCTCGGCGGCAGGCACCAGCATGAAGCCCATGTTCTCCCACTCGTAGGACTCGGGCAACGCCCCGAGCTCGCTGTGGTAGGCCACCCGCTGCCACTCGGCCCAGTGCCAGGTCCCACCGAACCAGAAGAGGATCTTTCCCTCAACGAACGCCTTGTGGATGGAGCGCCAGCTGGTCTGGGTCATGGCGGCCGGGGTGACCCCCTCCTGGACGAGCTTGTAGTGGAACTGCAGGGTCTTGAGCATGGCGGCCTTGTCCAGGACGAGCTTACCGGTCTCGGGATCCTGGAGGGTGCCGCCGTAGTCGAGGTAGATCATGGCGAAGTAACCACCGGGGGAGGGGCGGTGATAGATGCCGTACTCGACGAGGCCCTTATCCACGGCCTCCTTAGCAAGGGCGATCATGTCGTCCAGGGTGAACTCGCCCTTCTTCACCTTCTCAGGCAGGGCGTTGATCTCGTCCTCGGACCAACCGAGCTTGCGCAGGATGTCCTTGCGGAAGTAAACCGGCCGGGCCTCGGTGTCCTGGGGGAAGCCATAGATGTGACCCTTGTACTTAACAGCCTCCCAGAGGCTTCCGAAGATGTTGCCCAGGTTGTACTCATCCCAGTACTTCTCCACGTACTCGTCCAAGGGGACGATGTAGCCGCCCTCAGCGAGCCAGCCGATGTTTTCGTGGCCGCAAGCGAAGATATCCGGCGCCTCGCCGGCCTTGAAGGCGAGGATGAACCTCTGGGTATAGGCCCCCCAGTCCTCTACGTGGGTGTACTGACAGGTGGGCTCGACCTTGGCAACCGGAGCGCCTTCGGCCTTCAGCTCGCTCTCCAAGTAGGAAGCGGCGGCGATCAGGTTGTTGCAGCGGGTGGCGTCCACTGGGGAACCGGAGCCCCAAGCGGTCAGGGTGATGTACTCAGCAGTGAAGCCCACAAGCCCCAAACCTAAGACCAAAGCCAACCCAAGAATCCACTTGCGCATTTAGCACCCCCTCCTTTCTTTTTTCTCACAGTTTTTTTCGGGTTTTTGCCTTTTTAGATGCACTACCACCTCCTTTGGGAGCGATTGCAAGAGTTATTCTAGCACTCCACCCCCTCAAGTGTCAAGAACGTCAATGAATTTAGACGATATAAAAGCGATTTGGTTATTTTGCGGCCGCTATGGTGCCGCCTCCCAGGACCTCATCATCTCGGTAGAAGACCACGGCCTGTCCCGGGGTCACAGCACGTTGGGGCCTCACGAAGCGCACATGGGCCTCGGCGTCTTTCAGTGTCACCTCACACTCCACAGGGGCTGCCCGATAGCGGATCTGGGCCTGACAGAGGAACCGCTTTCCCGGCGGGGATCCGGCGATCCAGGAGAGATCCTGGGCCAGGAGGCCGGATGAGTAGAGGGCATGCTCCGGGCCCACGACCACGGCGTTCCTTATGGGATCCAGTGAGATGACGTAAAGGGGTTCCGGACTCCGGACACCCAGGCCCCGTCGTTGACCCACGGTATAGTGGGGAAGTCCTTTATGGGTGCCCAAAACCCTCCCTTCCCGATCCAGGATGGGGCCGGGGGGAGCATCGGGGATGAGCTCGCTGATCCCCCGAGGGGCGAAACACAGATCCTGTGATTCCCGCAGCGCGGCCGCGGTGAAGCCCTGCTCCCGGGCGATCCTCCTCACCTCGTCCTTCGTGAGTTCCCCCACCGGGAAGAGGGCCCGGGAGAGCTCCTCCTGGGTGAGCGAATAAAGGAAGTAAGACTGATCCTTCCGTGGATCCCGTCCCCGTAGGAGGCGGTACACGTCCCCATCCCGGCGGACCCGGACGTGATGTCCGGTGGCGATGTAGGGGATGCCTCGGCGCTTCGCCTCCCGCAAGAGGAGGGAGAAGCGGACATAGCGGTTACAGAGCACACAGGGGTTGGGGGTCTTACCGGCCCGGTAAGCTGCAAGGGTAGGTTCGATCACCAACCGGCGGAACTCCTCGTGGGCCTGAACGGTTTCGTGGGGAATGCCGAGCTCCCTGGCGGCGATGGCCGCAGCGTCAACGGAGCAACACTTGTTCTCATACGGTCCCTCGGGATCCCAGAGCCAGAGGGTGAGACCGTATACCTCATACCCT
Source organism: uncultured Thermotogaceae bacterium (assembly GCA_964436445.1). GTDB lineage: Bacteria > Bipolaricaulota > Bipolaricaulia > Bipolaricaulales > Bipolaricaulaceae > CAYTCK01. The sequence continues at coordinate 13,555 of CAYTCK010000012.1, forward strand.
CGTTGCAGGAGGAGATAAGCGCAGACGGTGGAGTCCACGCCTCCGGACATCCCCACCAGCACCTTCTCACCCATATCCCACAGATCTTAACGGCGGGTTCCCTATCTCCCAGACTCAGCTAGTAGCCATCCACGCCAGATCCATCGGACGGAGACTCCATTCCCCGAGGTCTTGAGAAGGAGGCATTGGCCAAAGAGGCGGAGAGATAAACACCACCCACGCTATGGGGAAGAACTCGGGGTCGAGTTCCATGTGATACTGGGAGTTTGCAATCCCCAGCCCGCCCACAGGGCCCCCGATGTCGAGACGGAGGTGAGTTTCCTCCTTACGTGCCATGTCGTCGTTCACCGCGACTGGGAGAAAGTCAGCGTGGCCTGCCCCACGATGATCCTTGGGATAGCGGGAACCCCACAGCTCATGCGGTGGCGGGGGCTTGGCCTCGACGGTTACTTCGCCCAGGTCCTCCTCCACCAGAAGGCCGAGGTGATCGTGAAGGTGAAGGCCCAGGGTCTCGCCGTGGCCATCAACGCCCGGCTGCTCCAGAGATGAACCGAGCATCCCGCTAGGGGCATAGGATCAACGCTCAAATGCCTTGTAGCGACGGCCATGGGGCAGTTATCTTCCATGTCAGGATGTCTGAGCCTTTCGGTCCCGATGATCTCCTGGAGGGCGATTTCTGGCCGGAGCCGGTGCGGGTGATCAGGGTCCGACCCATCGGTGAGGGGCTGCAGCTCGATGCCGTCGGCACGGAGACGAAGCGGCTCTATTCCCAACTGCTTTTGCCTGACGATCTATCCCACATCAGGAAAATCAGCGGCGGGCTGTGGGATTTGCGTGGGGACCCTCGGGCCTTTTTCCTGGCGCTGGAGGCGCAGCGGATAAGGTTCGCTTATCAATTCGACCCTTTGCTCGCAGTGAACGTCTCGCAGATCGATCCGCTCCCACATCAGATCGACGCCGTTTACTTCCACATCCTCCGTCGGCCCAGGATCCGCTTCCTTTTGGCCGACGACCCGGGAGCCGGAAAGACCATCATGGCCGGGCTCCTCCTCAAGGAACTCAAGTACCGGGGCTTGGTGGAGCGGACCCTGATCGTCGTCCCCGGCCATCTGAAGTACCAGTGGCTCCGGGAGATGAAGGAACGTTTCGATGAACGCTTCACCGTGGTCGACCGCGGTGTGGTGGATGCCACCTGGGGTCAGAACATCTGGGCCCGGGAGTCTCAGATCATCACCTCCATGGACTTCGCCAAGCGTGATGAGGTACGGACCGCTCTGGCGGAGGTCCATTGGGACCTGGTGATCGTGGACGAGGCCCACAAGATGGCGGCCTACCGTTACGGGGATAAAACCAAGAAAACCCAGCGCTATCGGCTCGGCGAGGTCCTCTCCCGCACCAGCGATCATCTCCTTTTCCTCACCGCTACTCCCCACCGGGGTGATCCCGAGAATTTCCGGCTTTTCCTCGATCTGCTTGAGCCCGGCTTTTTCAGTTCCCAAGAGCTCCTGTTGGAATCGGTGAAGAGCGGCGACAATCCCCTGTTCCTGCGGCGCCTCAAGGAGGATCTGAGGGATATGTACGGCCGGCCCCTGTTCCCCGGCCGAGTGGTGAAGACGGTGAAGTATCGCCTTAGCGATCCCGAAAAGCGCCTGTATAACGCTGTCACCCAATACGTCCAGGAGCACTACAACCGGGCGTTGGCGACCGAAAAGCGCAACGTCGCCTTCGCGCTTTTGATCCTGCAACGGCGGCTTGCCTCCAGCGTCCGGGCGGCCCGCAGATCCCTGGAGCGGCGGAAAAAACGTTTGGAAAAACTCCTGGAGCTCGGCGAGTGGCTGACGAAAGGGGAGGGGATCGACGAGGAAGCGCTGGAGGACATGGAGGAGAGCGAGCGCATCCGGTACGAGGACGAGATGTTGGAACGCCTCACCGCAGCCGAGACCCGGGAGGAACTGCGACGCGAGATCGATCTGCTCGAGGATCTCATCCGCTTGGCCAAAGAAGCGGAACGGGCCGAGGTCGAGACCAAACTCAATGAGCTCCGCAAAGTGATGGAGGAGGAACGGGTCCGGGAGACCGGCGAGAAGCTCCTGGTGTTCACCGAGTCCCGCGACACCTTGGAATATCTGGTGGAGAGGTTCCGGGCATGGGGTTTCGCCGTCACTTACATCCATGGAGGGATGGACCTCGATGCCCGCATCCGGGCGGAGCACGAGTTCCGGCACCAAGCCCAGGTCATGATATCCACGGAAGCCGGCGGCGAAGGCATAAACCTGCAGTTCTGTTCCCTGATGGTCAACTACGACATCCCCTGGAATCCGAACCGCCTGGAGCAGCGCATGGGCAGGATCCATCGCTATGGCCAACACAACGAAGTCCACATCTACAACTTGGTGGCCGTGGATACCCGGGAGGGGAAGGTATTGGAGGCCCTCTTCCGGAAGCTCGCCCGGATACGGGAAGCCCTGGGGAGCGACAGGGTCTTCGATGTCATCGGGGAAGTTCTGCCAGGGAAGAGCCTCAGGGAGCTCATCGTGGAGGCGATTCGGGGGCGGCGCACGCTGGACGAATTGGTTACGGAGATCGAGCTCATACCCGATGAGGAGGCTGCTCATCGCATCAGGGAGGCGACGGCCGAGGCACTGGCGACCCGGCATATAAACCTCCAAGGCGTCTTGGTGGATCAGAGGAAGGCCAAGGAGAACCGCCTCGTTCCAGAGTACATCGAGGCCTTTTTCGGTAAGGCTTGCGATTTCTTGGGTTTGCGGTGTGAGAGGCGGGGGGATGGCTTCCTGCGCGTCGACCACGTGCCCTACGAGCTCCGGAACCGCTCCAGGGCTTTCCACAGCCGTTTCGGCGAGGTCTCTCCCGAATACCGCAAGGTGACCTTCCACAGGGATAAAGCCCGGGAGCAAGGGGCGGAGTTCGTTGCCCCGGGACATCCCCTTTTGGAAGCGGTGATCGAAGAGGTTTTGAGGAAAGGTGTGGAGGCGCTGCGGAGAGGGGCCACCTTCCTCGATCCCCGGGGTCGGCTCGAGGGATGCTTGGTCTTTTTGGCCACAGAGGTCCAGGATGGCATGGGGAAAACGGCCGGGAAACGTCTTTTCTGCGTGTATATGCCATCAGCAGGGGAGCCGCGGGTGATACACCCTTCGGTGCTATGGGATCTGGAACCCGGGGAACCGCCCCCATCCCATTCCCAGGTGGATGTGGAAAGCATCACCGAACGAGCCCTGGCTTACTTGATGTCCGGGCCGTTGGCGGAATTCCGCCGTGAGCTCGAGGAACATAGAAAGCACGAGGCCCGGATAAAAGAGAAATATGGGCTCCGTTCCCTGGACTACCTGATCATGGAAACAGACGCAAAACTCACTGACTACGAGCTCCGCAGGGCAAAGGGGGAAGATATCCCAGATCCATTGATTCTCCGCGAGAGGAGGCGAAAGGAAGAGCTTTTGGCCAGGAAAGAGGCCCTGGTGGAGGAGATCCGTAAAAGCACCAGGCTCACGCCCGTGCCACCGCAGGTTTTGGGGATCGCCCTGGTGGTTCCAGCCCACAAGAGGGGGTATCCACGCCCGGATCCCGGACTCGAGGCCATCGGGATGAAGGTCGCTATGGAATACGAACGGTCCCAGGGGAGAACCCCCCGGGATGTCTCGGCCGAAAACCGCGGCTACGACATCGTCTCCACCGCCCCCGACGGTTCGGTGCGCTACATCGAGGTAAAGGCCAAGGCAACGTCTGGCCCCATCCTTCTCACACCCAATGAGTGGTTCATGGCCCGCCGTCTGGCCCAGGAGTACTGGCTCTACATCGTAGAGGATGCCCAGCGGTCCCCCCGTCTCCACCGTATCCGGGATCCTGCCCATAGCCTTCGGGCAGAGGAGGTGAAGGGCGTGGTGCGCTATATCGTTCGGGACTGGCGGGCATCCTATGGGGCCCAGGACCATGAGGGAACGTGAGGTGAAGAAGACCCTTTCGGAGCATTTGCGGGCCGACGGTTTCAAGCTCCTGGATGTGCGCTACCGGAGCCGCCGGGGGATCGACATCGAGGCCCTCTGCCCCGAAGCCGGCCCCAAGGTCTACATCGAGGTGAAGGGGGAAAGGTCCGGGCCTAATCCCCAGGCCAAGCGACGGGCCGCTTTGGGGGAGGCGCTCCTTCAAGTCCTGGAGGTTTACGACGGGTTCTCCGTTTGCGCTATCGCTCTGCCGGACACAAGAGGATTCCGCTCTCTTGTCGCCCGGGTGCACCCTCCCTTGAAAGCGTTGGGGATACACGTTGTCTTCGTGGACGAGAAGGGATTCTCGCACCTCGGCCCTGACTCCCCCACGCCCTTGCCGCAACCGATTTCCTCACTACGGCACGTCCTGTGTCCTTGAAGCATGGTCGCCGTGGACATCCGGTGAAGGCCCCACGCCGCGCCTGGGGGTACAATGCCGTTGGATGGGGCGATGGAGGACCACAAGAAGCGCTTGATCGAAGTGGATTTCCCGCTGCGGGCGGTATCGGAGGAAGCGGCCAGGGAGAAGAACATCCGCCACGGCCACATCTCCACGCTGCATATCTGGTGGGCAAGGCGCCCATTGGCCGCCTCCAGAGCAACGGCCCTCGCTGCCCTGATCCCTGATCCCGGTGATCCCGGGGAGCGGCAAAAGCTCCTCCGGCTCATCGCCCAGCTTTCCTCTTGGGACGTTGTATCGGGCAAGGCCTCGGGCGGCGAACGTCTCCTGGAGGAAACGCGGAAGCTCGTCAGCGAGGCGAACGGGAGCGGGCCGCCGAGGGTCTTAGACCCCTTCGCCGGTGGGGGTTCGATCCCATTAGAAGCCCTGCGCTTAGGATGCGAGACCTACGCCCTGGACTACAACCCAGTGGCCGTTCTGATCCTGAAATGCGTGCTCGAGTTCCCTCAGCGCTTCGGGGCGAAGCTCCTGGAGGAGGTGAGGCGTTGGGGGAAGTGGGTACTGGAGGAGGCGAGGAAGGAACTCGCACGTTTCTATCCCCACGATCCCGATGGGAACGTTCCTGTCGGCTATATCTGGGCGCGGACGATCCCCTGCCAGAACCCCGGCTGCGGGGCAGAGATCCCCCTAATGCGTCAGACGTGGCTCGCCCGCAAAAAGGACAAGAAGGTCGCCCTGCGGATGATCCCGGATCCCGCGCGGAAGAGGGTGGACTTCGGTATCGCGGAGGGCGAGGAGATCGATTTCGATCCGGGGGAGGGGACGGTATCCCGGGCGGTGGTGAGGTGTCCGGTCTGTGGGGGAACGATCGACGACAAAACCACCCGCAAGCTCTTCCAGGAAGGCAAAGCCGGGCAACGTATGGTGGCCGTGGTGCTCCATCATCCGGAGCGAAAAGGCAAAACCTATCGCCTGGCCACCGAGAAGGACCTCGATGCCTACCGCGCCGCCGCGGAGGCCTTGGAAGCTAAGCGCCGAAAGCTTTGGGAGGAGTGGGGCATGGACCC
>CAYTCK010000013.1:0-18351 GCA_964436445.1 uncultured Thermotogaceae bacterium
AAGCTCTTCGATTGGCTCGTCTTCCTCTACGAGCGGTGGCGGGGGATCGACGAGGAGGCAGTATACGTCTCGACGATCGTGGCGGGGATGGAGCTTCTGCTTTCGGGCTGTACCACCACCACCGATCACCTCTACCTCTTCCCTCGGGGAAGGGAACGGCTGATCGATGTGCAGATCGAGGCCGCCCGGGAACTCGGGATTCGGTTCCATCCCACCCGGGGCTCCATGTCCCTCTCGCGAAAGGACGGAGGCCTTCCCCCCGATGACGTGGTGCAGACGGAGGAGGAAATCCTGGCGGACTCGGAACGCCTGATTCGCGAGTACCACGATCCTTCCTTCGGGGCGATGCTCAGAATCGCCCTGGCCCCCTGCTCCCCCTTCTCCGTGACTCCAGAGCTCATGAGACAAACCGCCGAGCTCGCCCGTAAACACAAGGTCCTCCTCCATACCCACCTCGCCGAGACCCTCGATGAGGAGGAGTTTTGCCGGGAGAGGTTCGGGATGCGGCCGGTGGATTACCTGGAGGAGTTAGGGTGGCTCGAGGGCGATGTGTGGCTCGCTCACATGGTCCACGTGAACGCCGCCGAGATAAGGAGGATCGCGGAAGCCGGAGTGGGAGTGGCGCATTGCCCCTCTTCCAACATGCTCCTGGGTTCGGGGATCGCTCCCATCGTGGAGATGCTGGAGGCCGGGGTGCGGGTGGGGCTCGCGGTGGACGGCTCGGCGTCCAACGACCACTCCAACATGATCCGAGAGGCCCGCCAGGCGATGCTGGTGGCGCGGGTGAGGTATGGGGCTGAGACCATGCCCGCAAGAAGGGCCCTACGCATGGCCACGATGGGCGGAGCCCAGGTATTACACCGGGAGGCTGAGATCGGGTCCCTGGAGCCCGGAAAGTGCGCCGATCTCTCTCTGTGGGATATCTCGCGGTTGGAGTTCTCCGGGGCGGCGGATCCGGTGGCGGGGTTACTGCACTGCGGGGCCCAGTACGCGGAACTTGTGATGGTGAACGGGGAGATCTTGGTGCGGGGAGGTCGTCTTGTGAACGAAAAGCTCTACGATTACATCCCCCGTCACCGAGAGATCGCCCGATCCTTGGCGTCCGCTGTGTGACCGAAAGGAGGGAAAGACGCGCTTCCTCCTCCCGTTCTCAATCGTGATCCTCTCCGCCCCATTCCCGCTCGCTGCCGCCCCTTGGATCGCGTTTCACACGAAACATCTGGCCGTAATCGGTCCAGAAGCAAAGCTGGTCGATTCAGTTGCCCCGTTGGCGGAGGAGATCCGAGGCCGAGTGTGGGAGTAGTGGCTTCCACAGTAGATCCGGGAATCGTTTTAAGAGGGGCGAAACGGGACATGCGCTGTGGGCCCCGGTGGAGTACGTGTTGATCCTCTATCTCGATCCCGAAACCTGCTGGGAGGCCACGGGGCAATTCGGGGCTCTGTTAAAAACAGCCATCCACAACCTCATCTGGCTGCTTTTAACAGGGCCGAATGGGGTGCCCTTCCAACTTCCGGGTTCTCAAAGTACCATACGGTCGTGAGGGGAATGATCAGGGGAAGGGCGTGGAAGTATGGGGACAACATAAACACCGACGTTATCTTCCCCGGACGTTACACTTACGCCCGCATGGAACCCGCGGAGATGGCCAAACACGCCTTGGAGGACCTGGACCCGCGGTTCGCCAAAGAGGTTAAACCCGGGGACGTGATCGTGGCGGGGAGGAACTTCGGGATGGGATCCTCTCGGGAACAGGCGGCAGTGTGCCTTGTGGCCGCGGGGGTTGGGGCGGTGATCGCCAAGTCTTTTGCCCGGATCTTCTTCCGCAATGCCATCAACAACGGCCTCCTGGCCCTCGAGATCCCTGAGGCGGTGGAGGCCATCCAACACGGCGATGAGGTGGAGATCGACCCCGAGGCCGGCGTCCTGCGGCACAAGGGAAAGGAATACCGATTTCCCCCGCTCCCGGAGACGGTGCTGGAGATCCTGCGGGATGGGGGGCTCATCCCGCACTTGAAGAGGAAGCTCTCCAAGGAGGGGTAGAATGGCGAAGTACAGGATTGCGTACCTCCCCGGGGATGGGGTGGGCCCCGAGGTCCTGGAGGCGGCGCGGATAGTACTGGACGCGGTGGGGTTCGACGCGGAGTACGTTCACGGCGATGTGGGGTGGAAATTCTGGTGCGAGGAGGGCAATCCGCTTCCTGAGCGGACCGTTGAGATATTGAAGAGTACCGATGCTTGCCTCTTCGGGGCCATCACCTCAAAGCCCAAGGACGAGGCCGAAGCGGAGCTCGCCCCGCATCTCAAGGGTAAGGGGCTCTCGTATTTCTCCCCGATCGTCGCCATCCGACAAATGTTTGACCTTTACGCGAACGTGAGGCCCTGTAAGTCCTTCCCCGGGAACCCCTTGAACTACCGGGACGATATAGATCTCGTGATCTTCCGGGAGAACACGGAGGGCCTTTACTCGGGAGTGGAGTTCCACCCCGTGCCCGAGGAAGTGGTGGAGGCCCTGCGGAAATATTCCCCCAGGATGGAGAGGTTCGCTGAGGTCCCCCGGGATGAGCTCGCCATCTCCTGCCGCATCTTCACGAAAAGGGGGTGCGAGCGGATCGTGCGGGCGGCGTTCGAGTACGCCAAACAGCACGGCTATCCCACCGTCACGGTGGTGGAAAAGCCCAATGTGATCCGGGAGACCAGCGGGATGATGGTCCGGATCGCCCGGGAGATCGCCAAGGAGTACCCGGGGATCGAGCTTTGGGAGACAAACGTCGACGCCATGGCCATGTGGCTCGTGAAGAACCCCCAGAACTACGGGGTGCTGGTCTCTTCCAACATGTTCGGGGACATCATCTCGGACCTAGCGGCCCAGCTCGTAGGGGGATTGGGGTTCGCCTCGGCGGGGAACATCGGCGACGATTACGCGGTGTTCGAGCCCACTCACGGCTCGGCCCCCAAGTACGCCGGCCAGTACAAGGTGAACCCCACCGCCGCTATCCTGGCCGGCCGGTTGATGCTCCAGTGGCTGGGGGAGACAGAGAAGGCCAAGCGGATCGAGCGGGCGGTGGCCGATGTGATCGCTGAGGGCAAGGTCCGCACCTACGACATGGGGGGAAGCGCCTCTACATTGGAGATGGCCGAGGCCATCGCCGAAAGGGCCCGCAGGCTCTGATGGGACGGACCGCAATCGAGAAGATATTCGTGGAGCACACCGCCGACGAGGTGGCGCCGGGGAGGGTGATCTGGCTGGAGTTGGATCTCCGTTCCGCCCGGGACTTTGCTGGCGCCAACGTGGTGAAACGGTTCCGGGAGGCCTACCCCGGCGAGCGGGTGGCAGATCCCGGGAAAACCTTCTTCACCTTCGACCTCAACGCCCCCCCGAACACCATTGCCTACGCCGAGAATCAGAGAGTGTGTCGCGCCTTCGCCCGGGAACAGGGAATCAAGGTGTACGATGTGGATGCCGGCATCGGAACCCATGTCCTAATGGAGGAAGGGTTGGTCCTGCCCGGCCATACCGCGGTAGGGACCGATTCGCACTTCAATATCCTCGGGGCAGTGGGAGCCTTCGGCCAGGGGATGGGGGATGTGGACATCGCCTTCGCCTTCCGCTACGGGCGAACCTGGTTCGAGGTCCCGCCCACCATGAAGGTCGTCCTCCGGGGGAGGTACGAATACCCCACCACCGCCAAGGATCTCGTACTCTTCCTGGTGGGGAAGCTCGGGGCCCGGGGGGCGCTGGGGAGGGCGGTGGAGATCTACGGGGAAGCTGTCGAGGCCCTGGACATGGCCGGCCGGATCACCCTCTGTTCCATGGCCACCGAGATGGGGGCGATAAGCGCCTTCTTGCCCCCCTCCGACGGCCTTTGGTCCTTCCTGGAGGAAACGACGGGGAAGCGGGATCACCCCTACCCCACCGCCGATCCCGACGCGGAGTATGTCCAGGAGCTGGAGTTCGATGTTTCCGGGCTCAAACCGAAGATCGCCGCTCCGCCCCGGCCGGACAATGTATACGATGTCTCGGAGCTCGAGGGCGAACGGGTGGACGCCGTGTTCGTGGGCTCCTGCACCAACGGCCGTTATGAGGACATCCGCCTCGTGGCGGAGATCCTGAAGGGGAGGAAGGTGGCCAAAGGGGTGATCCTGACGGTGGTCCCTGCCACCCGCAGGGTCTGGGGGAGGCTTCTCCGGGAGGGGTGGCTCCAGGTCCTCCACGATGCTGGGGCCATCATCTCCCATCCACGTTGCAGCGGCTGCGCCCAAGGCCACCTGGGGATGACCGGGGAAGGGGAGGTGCAGCTCTCCACCGCCAACCGCAACTTCCCAGGCAAGCAGGGGAAAGGCCGTACCTATCTCTGCTCTCCTGCCACCGCCGCGGCCACGGCTCTGTTCGGACGGATAACCTCCCCGGAACACCTCTGATCCTTCCGATCGAGGGGTGCCTCGCGAGGTTCGGGAAGGCATGCCGTGGGATCTTCAGCCCACGACGAAGGACTCGCCCTTGGTTTCGCCGCGGAAACGCTCCAGGGAGAGGTTCTCCAGCACCTCGGATCGGGTTCCCTTTTCGATGTAGTCAGCCAGGTGCGCCGCCACAGCCGGGGCGATCATGAACCCGTGTCCCGAGTAGCCGTTGGCTTGGATGAAGTTCTCGAGGCCCGGGGTGGGGCCGAGGATCGGCTGGGCATCGGGGGTGACGTCGTAGAGACCGGCCCACTGCCGGATGATGCGCAGCTGTCCCAATGCCGGGACGTATCGCAGGAGCTCTCGAGCGTAATAGCGCAGGAAGCGGAAGCTGGAGCTCTGGTCGTATCCCGGCCGTTCGTCCGGGAGACCGATGCCGCCGATGATCTGGCCGTGTCGCGTTTGGGAGAAGTAGATCCCGTTGTGGATCGAGATCACCATCACCTCCATGAAGGGCTTCACGGGCTCCGTGATGGCGATCTCGTGACGGATGGGCACGTTGGGGAGCTCCACTCCGGCCATGCGGGCGATCTCCCGTGACCAGGCCCCGGCGGCGTTCACCACCAACCCGGAGGAGATCTCCCCCCGGGTCGTGCGCACCCGCACGATCCGGTCTCCTTCCACCACTAGTCCGATGACCTCGGTGAATTTCTCCAGGGAGATCCCGGCCTCCCGGGCCCGGCGAAGATACCCCTCCACGACCCGGAAGGGGTTGGCATGGCCGTCGGTGGGGCAGAAGGTGGCGCTCACGATGGTTGACTCATCCAAGAGCGGGAGGATCGCCTTTGCCTCCTCCGGAGAGAGGAGACGGGAGGGAAGGCCGAGCTCGTTCTGGAGGGAGACGGCCTTGCGCTGGAGTTCCCACTCCTTTTCCGTCTCCGCCAGGATGAGGTATCCGCCCTGGACGAACTCGATATCCACCTCGAGCTCTCGGGATAGAACCTCGTAACGGCGCACGGATTCCATGGCCAATGTGATGTTCAAAGGGCTGGTGAACTGCTGCCGGATCCCCCCGCCACAGCGCCCCGTGGCCCCGGATGCCGGCGTGCGCCGTTCCAGGACGACGACGTCGGTGATCCCCCGCCGGGAGAGCTCGTAGGCCAGCGCGGCCCCGGTGATCCCGGCCCCGATGATCACAACATCAGCCGTCCTCTTCATCGCCCCTCAGGCTTTCCAGGGACACGGGCACCAGGGGGGGCCTCATGGAGACCCCTTCCAGGATCTCAGCCAGGGGACGTCCCGTTTCCCGGGCCAGGATCCGGGCCACCAAGGGGAGACAAGTCCTCCCTTGGCAGGGCCCCATACCCACCCGCAAACGCCGCTTCAGCTCCTCCAGGGTGTCATAGCCTTCCCGGATGGCCTTGAGGACATCGGCCACGGTGACGTCCTCACAACGGCAGACCACCGTTCGCTCGTCCATCCCGCATCACCCCCGGAGGGAACGCACAGCCCGGACTTCCTGGATGAGTTCGGCGGGGAGCTCCACGGTTATGGCCCAGGTGGTCCCGAACCGGTGTTTCCTCACGACCTTTCCCCTTTCCAAGACGGTCCCATCCCTGCCCAGGAGCTCCACCTCCTCCCCGACCTCGGGTACCGGGAGCATCTCGTGGGGCACGGTGAGGCGGGCCCTTCCCCGGCCGGGTGAGAGGTCCACGAGGAAGATGGCGAGCCCTGGGCATACCCCCACGCACACGCCGCAGCCCACGCATTTCTCGGGGTCGAGCCGGGGGATGTTGGTGATGGGGGAACCCACGGTGATGGCCCCGGTGGGACAGGCCTCCTCACAGGGATTGCAGGGGATCTCTTCCAGACACTCGATCACCGCACAGGGGCCACGCTCAAGGCGTTCCCGTGGGGGGAAACGGCCTGCCAGCTCCTCCCTGGCTATCCCGTCCTGCCGGAATCCCATCGTCCCATCGCCTCCCGTGCCAAAGAGAAGACCCTCTCCTTTCCCTTACGGACACGTTCCCCGAAGGGCCCACGCCGGAACTCATCCAGGGCTCTCCGTGCCCTTTCCTGTTCCACTGCGACATCCCTTCCCGCGGAGGCGAGGACCGAAAGGGCGGCGATCCGGCCCTCCAGCATCGCCGTGGAGGCCTCCCCGATTCCGGCGCAGTCCCCGGCCACGTACACCCCCGGGAGGGTGGTCTCCATATCCGGAGTGTGCAGGGGTACCCGCCCCCCGAGCTCCGGCACATAGGCCATCCGAGCCCCTGCCTGTTCCAACAGCCTGGCCGAGGGTATCAATCCCACGGCGAGGCAGATGAGGTCCACCGAGAGCACCTGCTCCGTCCCGGGGATCGGGGAGAGGTTCTCGTCCACCTCGGCGATCACCGCGCCCTCCACCCGCTTTTCCCCCAGTGCCCGCACCACGGTGTGACGGGTGAGGATGGGGACCCCAAAACGGCGGACTTTGGCGGCGTGGACGAAGTAGCCCCCGATCTCCGGCATGGCCTCGACCACGGCCGCGACCTCTACCCCCGCCTGGAGGAGCTGGTAGGCGATGATCAAGCCCACGTTCCCGGCCCCCACCATCAACGCTCGCTTCCCAGGCTTTATTCCGTAGACGTTCATCAGGGTCTGCACCGCTCCGGCCCCGTAGACCCCAGGGAGGTAGTTCCCCGGGAAAAGGAGGAACCGCTCCATGGCCCCGGTGGCGACGATGATGCGGGGTGCGTTGATCCGGAGGAGTTCGCCCCCCCGTAGGGCAACGACGAGGAATTCTCCTTCGTCCTCCCGGTACATCCCCAGGACCTGGGCCCCCTGGAGCAGGGTGGCCTCTCCCACCGCCCTCAGGAGATCCTCGGCGATGGAGAAACCCCTGGTCCCGGCTCCCTCGGCCCGGGAACCGAAGAACTTGTGTGTCTGCTTTATGAGCTGCCCCCCGGGACGGGGGCTCTCGTCCAGGATCAAAGGCCTTATCCCGTGTTCCAAGAGCACGACGGCGGCGGAGAGGCCGGCCGGGCCGGCGCCCACGATGGCCACATCGGCCTCCAGACGGCGGGTCGGACTCCTCCTGGGGCGAAATGCGGGGTTCAAGGCCCCCGGACCCCGTTGGGACCTTACCTCCATCCCCTCCCGCACAAGGGTCATGCAGGCCCGGACGTTGGGGATCCCATCCACGGTGACGAGACACGAGGAGCACTTACCGATGGCGCAGAAAAGGCCCCGGGGGTTTCCATCCCTCGTCCGGGAGAGGACCCGGATCCCGGCAGCATGCAGCGCCGCGGCGATGGTCTCCCCCTCGTAGGCCTCGATGGGATTCCCGTCGAAGGTGAATATGATCCTCCGCCCGCGCCTGAACTCCAGGACGGGGTGTTTCCACAGCCTGGACCCCCGCGGTCCCTCTTCCACAGCGATTTAGGGTAGAATGTTTTGTGGTTGCGGACAAGGGTGATGGAGAAAAATGCTTTTCTCGAGGTATGAAGGCAACCCGATCCTCACCCCTTGGGACTGGCCCTATCCGGCCAACGCCGTCTTCAATCCAGGAGCGGTGGCGTTCGAGGACGAGGTCCTGCTCCTGGCCCGGGTGGAGGATTTTCGCGGTTTCTCCCACCTCACCCTGGCCAGAAGCCCCGATGGCTACACCGGCTGGCGGGTGGATCCCGAACCGACCCTGTTCCCCGATCCCAGGGAGCACCACGAGGAGCATTGGGGACTGGAAGATCCTCGGATCGTGTGGCTCCAGGATAGGGAGGAGTACGCTATCACCTATGTCTCCTTCTCCAAGGGCGGGCCCTTGGTCTCCCTGATCACCACCCGGGACTTCCGGGAGTTCGTGCGCCACGGAGCCCTAGTGCCCCCGGAGGACAAGGACGCCGCCCTCTTCCCGCGCCGGTTCAGGGGGCGCTATGCCTTGATCCACCGTCCCATCATCCGGGGCGAGGCCCATATCTGGATCTCCTTCTCCCCGGATCTCCGCTATTGGGGGGAGCATCGGATCCTGCTCCCGGTACGGCCCGGTTGGTGGGACTGCCACCGGGTAGGATTGGGGCCGCCCCCCATCGAGACAGATGAAGGCTGGCTCATCATCTACCACGGGGTCCGGAGGACCGCCTCTGGGAGTCTGTACCGCGTGGGGCTCGCCCTCTTGGATCTGGATGAGCCCTGGCGGGTGATCCGTCGCACCGCTTCCTGGGTCCTCGGGCCCAGGGAGGATTACGAGTTCCGGGGCGATGTCCCCGGGGTCACCTTCCCCACCGGGGTGATCCTCGCCGGGGACACCCTGCTGCTCTACTACGGAGCGGCGGACAAAACCATCTGCTTGGCCACTGCCTCCTTGAGGGAGATTTTGGATTTCCTGCGGGAGGAGGGGGCTTGATCCCCGTGCCCCCTTGTCGCAAGCTATTCTCGCCATGAGAGCCCGTTACCTCAAACCGCTGCGGATCGCCTTCATCAGCACTTACCCGCCCAGACAGTGCGGCATCGCCACCTTCACCCAGGACCTCCTCACGGCAATCAGCCAGTTATATGGGGACGTACTTTCCGACGCGGCCCAGGGTTATCTCCAAGTGGTGGCCATGAACCGGAGGGGAGCGCCCGGGCCCTACCCCCCGGAGGTGCGGTTCGAGATCCGGGATCACTTGGTGGGAGATTACCTGGACGCCGCCGAGTTCCTGAACCTCTCCCCGGTGGATGTGATCTCGCTACAGCACGAATACGGGATCTTCGGCGGCGACGATGGAAGCTACATCATCCACCTCCTGGAGAACGCCCGCAAACCGGTGGTGACCACCCTGCACACGGTCCTCTCGTCTCCCAGCCCCTCCCAGCGGGAGGTCCTGCGGGAAATCGCCGCCCTCTCTACCCTGCTTGTGGCCCAAACGCGGAGATCAGCGGAGCTCCTGCGGGAGGTGTACGGGGTCCCCCAGGAGAAGATCGTGGTGATCTACCACGGCGCCCCGGACGTCCCCTTCCTGGACCCGGCTTACTACAAGGATCAGTTCGGGGCGGAGGGGAGGCCCCTTATCCTTACCTTCGGGTTGCTCTCCCCCAACAAGGGGATCGAGTACGCCATCGAGGCCCTTCCCCCCGTGGTGGAACGTTTCCCAGATGTTCTCTATTTCGTGGTGGGGGCGACTCACCCCGAGGTGCGCCGGATCCACGGGGAACGGTACAGGCTCTCCTTGGAGCAGCGGGTGAAGGCGTTGGGACTCGAGGAGAACGTGGTCTTCCACAACCGCTACGTCTCCCTGGAGGAGCTGATCCGCTTCCTGGTGGCAGCCGATATCTTCCTGGCGCCATATCTCGTGCGGGAACAGGCCGTTTCCGGCACCTTGACCTACGCCATAGCCACAGGGAAGGCTATCGTCTCCACCCCTTCGTGGTTCGCCGAGGAGATGCTGGCCGAGGGGCGAGGGATCCTCGTCCCCTTCGGTGATTCCGATGCCATCAGCCGGGCGCTACTGGAGCTCCTGGGGGATCCTGCCAAGAGGGATCGCATGCGGAAGGCGGCCTACCAGTTCGGCAGGCGATTGGTTTGGCGGGAGGTAGCGGGCCAGTACGCCGAGGCCTTCGAGCGGGCCTTGGCGAGCCACGCCCGCAAGGGGAGGCCGGCCTTCAAGACCACCCGATTGCACACCCTCCCGGAGGTGGACCTCTCGCACCTGGAGAGGCTCACCGACGATGTTGGGGTCCTGCAGCACGCGGTCTACACCGTGCCCGACCGCCGCTACGGCTATACGACCGACGATAACTCTCGGGCTCTCCTGGTGACCCTCCTCCACTGGGAGCTCTTCCGGGATAGGTCCATTTGGCCTCTGATGCATACGTATCTCGCTTTCCTCCATCACGCCATGGGTGAGGGAGGGTGGTTCCGAAATCTCCTCTCCTACGAGCGTCGTTTCCTTGAGGAAGGGGATTCCCAGGATGCCCAGGGGCGGGCCATCTGGGCGTTGGGGCACGCGGTATCCACAGAGCTCCCCGAGGATCTCCTCTCCCTCGCCATCCAGATGTTCAAGGCCACCCTCCCCACCTGGGGAGCCCTGGAATACCCGCGGCCGGTGGCCTTCGCCATCCTGGGCGCGGCCGAGTACCTCGAGCGCTTCCCCGGGGATACCGAGGTGCGGGGGGCTCTGCAGGAGCTGGCCGGTGGGCTTTTGGAGCTCTTCCGGCAGAAGGGAAGCGGAGGATGGCCTTGGCCTGAGGATATCCTGACCTACGATAACGCCCGCCTTCCCCAAGCCCTGATAGTCGCCGGCAGGGCCCTGGACGATCGGGCGATGCTGCAGCAGGGCCTGGAATCCCTGGAGTGGCTCCTCGACGTGCAGACCGATCCCAAGGGGAAACACCTGAGCCTGGTGGGGAACCAGGGTTGGTACCCAAGAGGCGGGGAGCGGGCCCGCTTCGACCAACAGCCTCTGGATGCCGCCGCCCTGGTGGATGCCTGTTACGAGGCTGCCAGGGCCACCGGAGATGGACGTTGGGGAGAGGAGATGGAGAGGGCCTTCTCCTGGTTTCTGGGGCGGAACGACCTGGGGGCGATGCTCTACGATTTCACCACCGGCGGTTGCTACGACGGGCTCCAACCCACCGGGGTGAACCGCAATCAGGGAGCGGAGTCCACCATCAGCTGGCTCCTTTCCCTGCTGCGGATGAGACTCCGGGCCCGCAGGCCCCCGAAGGGCCTCACTCCACGGTGACGGTCTTGGCCAGGTTCCGGGGCTGATCCACGTCGGTCCCCCGAAGCCGGGCGATGTGGTAAGCCAAGAGCTGTAGGGGAGGAGCGAAGACAAGGGGAAGAAGCATCCGTGGCGCCCGGGGGAGGACGACGAGATGCGTAGCCAGGCGCTCGAGCTCTGGAGAGCCCTCATCGGCGAAGACGATGAGGATCCCGTGGCGGGCTTTGACCTCCTCCATGTTCGCCAGAGATTTCTCCCAGAGCTCCTCCTGGGAGATGAGGAACACCACGGGCATGGTCTCGTCGATGAGGGCGATGGGGCCGTGTTTCATCTCCCCGGCCGGGTAGGCCTCGGCGTGGATGTAGGAGATTTCTTTCAACTTCAAAGCCCCCTCCAGGGCAAGGGGGTAGAGGACGCCCCGGGCAAGGTATAGGGCATTTGTCGCCTTGTAATAGCGCTGGGCGAGTTCCTCCACCTTTTCCTCCCGCTCCAGGGCTTGGGAGACGAGGTTGGGTGCCCGCAGGAGTTCCTCCCGCAGTGACCGGAACTCACTCTCCGTGATCCGCCCCAGCTCCCGGGCGAGGTGGATCCCCAGGAGGTCCAGAGCCACCAGCTGGGCGGTGAAGGTCTTGGTGGCCGCCACTCCGATCTCCAGACCTGCCCGGGTGTAGAAAACGGCATCCGCTTCCCTGGGGATCGCCGAACCCACGATGTTGGAGAGGGCCAGGACCTGTGCCCCCTTGGCCCTCGCCCCCCGGACCGCCATCAGGGTGTCGATGGTTTCCCCGGACTGGGAGATGGCCACCACCAGGGTCCCTGGGCCCACCGCCGGATCCCGATAGCGGAACTCCGATGCCACCTCGACCCGCACCGGTATCCTCAGAAGGGGCTCCCAGAGGTACTGAGCTACCAACCCGGCGTGGTAGGAGGTGCCGCAGGCTATGAGCACCACTTCCTTGATCTCCTCCAAGTGGAGGTCGCCCTCCCAGGGGGTGCCCTCGCCCACCAGCAGGGTATCCCCAACCGCCCGGGGCTGCTCGTGGATCTCCTTCTCCATGAAGTGACGGTACCCCTGTTTCTCGGCGGTCAAGGGGTCCCAGGGGACGTGGGTGAAGGAGATCTCCTTCTCGTTGCCCGCGAGGTCGTACAGGCGGACTTCCCCGGGACGGATGTGGACCATCTCCCCATCGGAGAGGAAGTACATCCTCCGGGTATAGGGAAGGAGGGCCGGGGCGTCGGAGGCCAACATCCCCTCCTCCGGTAACTCCCCAACGACCAGAGGGCTCCCCATCCTGGCTGCCACGATCTCTCCTGGATGGTCGGCGTGGATCACCGCCACGGCGAAGGCACCCCGCACTTTCCCCAGGGCCCGTCGCACCGCCTCCAGGAGATCCCCGCGGTATTCCTCCTCGATCAGGTGTACCAGTACCTCGGTATCGGTTTCGGAAGAGAAGGTATGTCCTCTCCGAACGAGCCCCTCCTTGAGCTCCCGATAGTTCTCGATGATCCCGTTGTGTACCAAGGCGATCTTCCCGGTGCAGTCGAGGTGTGGATGGGCGTTCTCTTGGGTAGGGGCGCCGTGGGTGGCCCAACGGGTGTGGCCGATGCCGGTGGTCCCGGGGAGCTTTTCCTGGGCAGCCGCACGGATCAGTGCCTCGATCTTGCCTACCTGTCGCAGGACGTGGATCGTTCCGTGGTGGCAGGTAGCGAGACCGGCCGAGTCATAACCCCGGTACTCCAGGCGCCGCAAGCCCTCCAGGACGATCTCCCGGGCCTCCTGCTTCCCCACGTAACCCACGATGCCGCACATGACGGACCATTATACGCCCCCTTATCCGGTGGGACCCCAAGGGAGGAAGAGCTCGTGCCTGCGGACGAAGGCTCCCAGGAAATGGCCGTCGGTCCACCATTGGGAGGAATAGGCCTTCAATGCCCGGAGCTTCGCCCCCTCTTCTTCTTCACCGAGGGACATCTCGACCCAGGGAAGATCCGCCAGGGCCGCCGGCGGCGAAAGATCGAGATCGGGAGCGAAGCGCTGGGGTCGGGGCCAATGGGGGTAGTGGACGAGATAAAGGCGGATCTCTCCCCGGTAACCGACGTCCCCCAGGGCCTGCAGGCCGAAGAGGTACGTTGCCCTGTGGTCCGGATGCCCGTCCCAGGGTCCGGGGAGGTAGACCACCTCGGGTCGGTACCGTACCACGATCTCCTGGAGATCCCGCAGGAGATCCTCCCGGCAGTAGCGATCCCCGGGATGGTAGCTTGTGGGGTAGATCCCGGGGGATGAGGCCCTGGTGTAGGGGCTGCGGTAGGGATGCTCCGGGGTCCAATCGCCCTCCCACAGCTTCAGGAGGCCCCGGTCCGGATAGCCCAGGAACAGGGCATCGCCCGGGGGAACCCCCAGCCGCCGCAGGGCCAGGGAGGCCTCCTTCTGACGACGCAGTCCCAGAGCACGGTAGTCGCTCGCCCGGGGAAAGGGGTTCAGGGAGAGGAGGCGCTTCCCCGCCACATTGGCATCGCCGTTGGTGAGGAAGACCACGAGGACCGACCGCCCTTCCCGCAGCCAGTGGACGATGGTCCCGCCGGCGGCCAGGGTCTCATCGTCAGGATGGGGGGAGAGGATAAGCAGCCGGTGCTCCCCATCCGGGGCGGGGAACCCCCCTTCCGGCAGGGGAGCGAGCCAGAGGAAGGCGTTGATGGCGAAACGGTTGAACCCCGGCAGGACCCAGAGGACGACCGTCACCGCCAGGAACCAGAGGTACCCCTTGAGCCGTCGGATCCAACCCCACCTATCCCCTGGATCCCTCGTCCTTCTTCGTCCCCTCCTCCCGCTCGATCCAGATGGCGAACTCCGGACAGATGTCCTGGCAGAAGCCACAGAGGACACAGGCATCCGGGTCCACCACCTCCGGGGGATGATAGCCCTTGGCGTTGTAGTGTTCCGCCTCCCGGAGGACCTTCCGGGGACAGAAGGTATGGCAGAACCCGCACCCCTTGCAGTGGTCCTCCAAGAGGAGGATATAGCCCCCGGGGACCTTCCAACGTTTGACGAGCTTTTCCTGGACCTTCTCCGTCATCTGAGGACATCGATCATCCGGGCCAGGACCCTTTTGCCCCGGTAATCCGGCAGGAGCATGGGGGAGCGGCGTTCCCTCGGGATCCCGGCTTGCTTCAGCTCTTCGATGAAGCGGCGCACGTGATCTAAGGTCACTTCCCGGGGGAACTCCCTTCCCTTCGCATATTCCGCCGCCGCCAGCCCGGCCCGCCGGCCGAACACGAGACAGTCCAAGGTGGAGTTCCCCATGAGGCGGTTCTTGCCGTGCACGCCGCCCGTGACCTCCCCGGCCACGAAAAGCCCCGGGACGTTCGTCCTCCCCTGAGGATCCGTCTCCACCCCGCCGTTCTGGTAGTGGAGGGTAGGGAAGACGAGGATCGGATCTTTGCGCATATCGATCCCGAAACGCTTGTACATGCGGAACATGGCCGGAAGCCTCTTCTCGATGGTGCCTTTGCCGTGGATCTCCTCGATCATAGGAGAATCGAGCCACACCCCCCTGAGGCCCGTGGGGGTGATCACGCACTTTTCCCGTTCGTAACACTCCCGGATGATGGCCGCTGCCTCCACGTCCCGGGGCTCCAAGGGGTAGACGAAGGCCTCCCCGTCCCGGTTCACCACTTGGGCTCCCAATCCGCGCACCTTCTCGGTGATGAGAAGCCCCACGATCTGCTGGGGGTAAGCAGCACCGGTGGGGTGGTACTGCACCGTGTCCAGGTCCCGGAGCACCGCCCCGGCGCGGTACGCGAGCACCAGGCCATCAGCGGTGGCCCCGTAGTGGTTGGTGGTGGGGAAGCCCCGGATGTGGAGCCGGCCGAAGCCGCCGGTGGCCAGCACCACCGCCTTCGCCCGCACCACCTTATATTCGTCGGTCTCCATGTTCCAAAGCAGCGCCCCGCACACCTGCCCCTCGGGATCGGTGAGGAGCTCCACTGCCGGACAGAACTCCAAGAGCCCGATCCCTCTGTTGCGGAACTCGTCCCTGATGACCCGGAGCTCCTCCATCCCGGTGTAATCCCTGGCGGCGTGCATCCTGGGGCGGGAAGTGCCCCCACCCCAGAGTTCCACGAAGTCCCCGTTCTCATCCCGGTCGAAGAGGGCCCCCATCTCCGAGAGCCACTTGATGATGAAAGGCGCGTCCTCCACCAGAGCCCGTACCACATCGGGCTTGTTGGCGAAGTGTCCCCCGCCCATTACGTCCAGGAAGTGGATCACCGGGGAGTCGTAGGGCTTATCCGCCGCCTGGGTTCCACCCTGGGCCATGATGGAATTGGAGTCGCCGTGGCGGAGTTTGGTGGCGAGAAGGATCCCCTCGGGAGGTATCCCGGCCTCGTTGGCCCACAGGGCGGCCATGGTCCCCGCCAGGCCCCCACCCAGGATCAGGATCTCCACGTCTATATCCACCGTGAGTTCGATCTCATCGGGCTCTACCAGGGGGTAGGCCTCCAGGAGATCTGCCACCTCGTTGGGAGCGATGTCCCCCTTGTTGGGTCCCACCACGAGGGGGCGCTTTCCCCCGGGAGCGTAATCGGGGTGGTACTGGAGGATCCTCTCCCTTTCCTCCAGCGACATCCCCTTGGGCGGGCCCTCCTCAAGCCGCCGGGCACGGCTCTTGGCCACCAGCTCGATGGATTCCAGCATGTACTCCGGGTAACCCCGGACCAACTTCAATCCCTCACTCATCCTCGCCCTCCCCTCCCTTCCGCAGGAGCCCGCCCTTCTCCCTCTGTTCCTTGCGGTAGAGCTCCTCCAGCTCCTCCTTGCTCAGGGCCATGACCTTCGCGAACTCCTCGTCGAACTTCCCCTCCTCGATCTCCCGCAGTCTCTCTTCGAGGTGTTTCGGGATGGGGAGGCTCCTGCCGTAGAGGCGGCGGGCCAGCTGGGCCACGTGGTAGTGGACGATCTCGGCCGGACAGCGGATGGCGCAAAGCCCACATTGGATACAGTCGAAGGAGAGCTCAGCGACTTCCTTGATGTCCCCCCGCAGGGCGGCCTGGATGTAGTCCATCACCTCCAGCTCTTGGGGGCAGGCCTTGGTGCAGGTGTTGCAGGAAACGCAGCGGGCGATCTCCGGGAAGTACTTGAGAAGGGGCGTTCCGTCCGTGGGCTCCTGAGTGATATCGTAGGTCGGTTTCTCCGCCGGGACGAAGGGGATCTGCACGAGGTACATCCCGTCCTCTACCCGGGTCTGGCAGGCCAAGGCGGTCTTCAGACGCCAGTCACCGGCAGTGCGGTACACCGTGGCACAGGCACCACAGAAGCCAGCCCGGCAGCCGGCTCCTCGGATGAAACGGTAACCGGCGTACTCCATGGCCTGCATCAGGGTGATATCGGCGGGGACCCGGTAGGCCTTCCCCATGATGTAGATGGTGACCCAATGCTTCACAGCGGAATCGTCGATCCCGGTGGTCACCGCCTCGTTCGCCTTCCGGATACGTTCCATGATGTCCAGCCCCATCTCTCACCCTCCCCTCTCCTTGGCGGTAAGTATCGAGGCTAGGGTGGGGTCCGCAAGGGAAAGGGCCCCCTCGCCGCCCAGAGCGAGGGCCAGGAGCTGGGTGAAATAGGCCACGGGGACGGTCCCCCGGGGATCCGTGTGGCGGGCCCGCTCCAGGTTGTGGGCGCAGAGAGGACAGCTGGTAACGACCAACTCGGCCCCCCTTCGGTGAGCTGCTCGGAGGATCTCGCCGGAACGCTCCCGGATGAGCTCCTCCCGCAGGGCGACCTGATAGGCCCCGCAGCACTCCACCTTGTAGGGGGACTCCACAGGCTCCGCACCCAAAGCAAGGAATAGATCCTCCATGATCCTGGGGGCATCCGGATCGTCTATCCCCACGACCCGGGGCCGAAGGAGCATGCATCCGTAGTAGGCCGCCACCCGCAGGCCTCGAAGGGGGTGCTTGACCTTCCCCTCGATGGTCTCGAAGGTGATCTCATCCCGGAGGAACTGCAGGAGATGGATGACCTCCACCTCGCCCCGGTAGTCCGGCTCCTCGTCCATGAAGGCGTTGATACGCTCGATCCTTTCCGGATCCTCGGAGACGAAATGAGCAGAACGTCTCAAGGTGTTGTAGCACATCGAACAGATGACAACGAGCCGCTTCTCCCCTAACTCCTGCGTTCGGATGAGGTTCCGCACGGGCCCCAGGTGACGCATGAGGTCATCGCTGGCCAGGGAATAGACGGTGCCACAGCAGTTCCAACGGGGAAGTTCGACCAGCTCCCACCCCAGAATCCCCAGGGCCTCCGCCGCAGCCTCCCCCAGGGCCCTTGCCTGCTGCTTCAGGGCACAGCCGGGGAAGTAAAGTACCCTCCTTCCCATCACCGTCCCCCTTAGGGGCTAGCTTTCCGCATGGCTCCCACCAGGGCGATCTGGGGGAGATCATCGGCCCAACGCGGCAGCGGACCGCGAACGATTCCCTTGCGCAGGGCTACCAGCCGGATGGCCTCCATCAGACTGGGGATATCCACCCCCTTGGGGCAGCGCACGGAGCAGGCGAGACAGGAGGCGCAGATCCAAGGCGATTCAGCCTCCAGCACCCGCGCGTCCCCTAGCTGGAGCAGCCGGAGCACCTGTACCGGGGTGAGATCCATGTGATGGGCTACGGGGCAGCCAGCGGCACACTTGCCGCATTGATAACACGCGAAGGGGTTCTGGCCGGAGATCTCCTCCACCTTGAGGAGGTCCCGATTGGGGGCGGCGGGGAGCTTTAAGACCCCTCCTGTAACCACCGCATCACCTCCTCCTTAGCCCGAAGCATCGCCGCAGCCACTGCCGGAGAGAGGCCTTCCCGGAAGCCCAGCTGTCCTCCCCCGATCCCGATGGCCAGGATCTCCACCTCCGGCACTCCCTCCTCTATCCGGCTCAGGGCCGCGAACGCATCCTGCAACCCAAGCCCGTGGAGGTAACCCGCCCGGGACCGGAACTCCCGCAGCGCGAGACGGGAGATCCTCCCCGCCGGGAGCCAGGGCGCCCCGTCCACGATCAATACCTTCTCGTAACCCACCAGGGCTTGGGCCAACGGCAGTCCCACGTGGACCGATTCCAGGAGCTCCGCCTCCACGATACCACTTTCCCGCAGTGCCCGGAGGACAGCGGGCCCCACCCCATCGTCACCCCGGTAGGGGTTCCCCAGGGCGACGATCGCCCTAGCGGCTGATGCGTTTTTTGAGCTTCCCATCGCGCCCATAGATCTCCACGGAAAGGGGCATTTCCCCGG
>CAYTCK010000014.1:0-17881 GCA_964436445.1 uncultured Thermotogaceae bacterium
CCCTGTTCGTCCTGGGCCGTTCCATCGGGTTCATCGGCCACATCCTGGACGAAAAACGCCTTGGGATGCCGCTCTACCGTCACCCCTGGGACGACATCCTGTATGTGGTGGAACGGCCGGAAGGGAAACCATCCGCGGGTTGAGACTGTAAGCTCCGTGGGGAAGATGCTCCTTCCGGAAAGGAGGCGTCATGTGGAGGACAATGCTTTTGTGGCTTGGTCTCTTGGGATTGGGGGTCGTCTCCCTCGCTGCGCCCAAGATCGGCGTGGATCAGGCTTCCTGGGACTTCGGCGAGGTGGTGGAGGGAATGCTGGTGGAACACGCCTTCGTCCTCACCAACTTGGGGGATGTCCCTTTGGTCTTCACACACAATCCTACCACCACTTGCGGCTGCACCGTGGCCGCTCTGCCCAAGAAGGTGTTGCAACCCGGGGAGTCCATCGAACTCGAGGTCACCTTCGACTCCACTGGCTACGGGGGGCACTACGTGCGGAAAGGGATTTACGTGTTCACCAATGATCCCCAAACCCCGGAGCTCCACCTCTACATCACTGGCTATGTGAAGAGGACGAAACCGTACCAGTTCTCTGCTCGCTATCTGGCCTACGATTTCTACATCCTGGTGGATATCCGTTCCCAAAAAGAATATGAAAAGGCTCACCTCCTGGGCGCGGTGAACATCCCGGCGGAGGAGCTGAAGGCAAAGCTGGAGCTCCTGCCACCGGGGGCCCTGATTTACCTCTACGATGCCGACGGCAAGCAAGCCCCGGCCATCGTCCAGGAGCTTATCCAACGCTATGGACGGCGTTTCGCCCGGGCTATCGAAGGGGGACTCTCCGGTTGGATCCAGGATCTGGGTTACCTCTTCGTGGTGCGCCCTGAGGTGGCGCCCCTCTCACTGGGGGCTCCCTCCCGTGCTGGCCGCTACACGGTGAAGCCCAGGTATGTGGCGGCCGAGTACATAGTGCTTCTGGACCTGCGTTCCGCGGAGGAGTTCGCCGCGGAGCATTTCCCCGGGGCGATCAACCTCACCCCCGCCGAGCTACCCCAGTGGGTAGCCCAGAACCTCCCCAGGCCCGGGGATCTTCCCCAAGGGACGGGCTACCGCATATGGTGCTTGGATGATAATGGGACCTCGGCCTGTGCCAGCGCAGAGTACCTGCGTTCCCAAGGCTACCCTGCCGTCTGTGTCGTGGGTGGCCTCGCTCAGTGGTTCCTCCGCTACGGCGACACCTTCTTCTGGCACGGGGGTAAGGAGGGTGACTGATGGAAGCACGGGGCACGGGCGTAAAGTCCGTGCCCCCTCCCCCAGTCCGCGGGGCTTTGAGATCCGAACCTCCCACGGGCTGACCTTACGCGCTCGATCCCAGTGGGGTGGGTCCCGAATCCCGAAGAGGAGCCGCCAGGCGTGGGGCGGCGCAGAGGCCGGCCTCCCGGCGCGCCTCCTCCCCGTGGACGGGAAGGGAAAGAAGTAGGGTCGCACCACCCCGCCTCGATGAACACCCCCCGCCGCTTCGGTAAGACATCCAGGGCGAAGCGGGCGCAGAAGTGGCAGGAGAGGTCCGAGAACTTTGGGATCGCCACCGGCGCATCGGGGGAGCCCAATACGGTACCCGCACCCGCGCCGCGTAAGAAGTGCTTCCGGCACCGGAGGGGGCCAGATGCCACCGAGCTCCGTACTGAGGGGGGAGCTCCCACACGAATCGTGATGTCATCGTCCACTTAGATCACAGGAATTCCTTCGCCGCTCCCTTCGATCACCGTCTTTTCAGCACCAGCACTCTTCGAGGTGAGCGACCGCCGGATGACAATCCCCCCTTCCCCGGGCCGAGCTCCAGCGTGGTGCCATCGAGGACCGAGTCCACCACCTCCTGCAGCGACGCCCCCGGCTCCACCTGGACGACGGCGCCGGCGCGAGCCCCACGGAAGGGAAAAGCAGAGCCACGAGAAGGGCGAGGAACGACGTCCATGACCGCTTCATCGTTCCTCCCTCCCCCGAATTGTGGGCTGGGTTCAAGGCATCAGCCCGTTCCCCCCTTGGCCCTCAGCGCCGCCAACACCCGCTCCGGGGTGAAGGGGATCCGGTAGAGCCTCACCCCCACCGCATCGTAGATGGCGTTGGCGATGGCCGGTGCCGGGCCGTTGATCCCGATCTCCCCGATGGATTTGGCTCCGTAAGGCCCTGTGGGCTCCTCCGAGGGAACGAGCACAACCTCGATATCCGGCACATCGGGAGCGGTGGGGATACGGTAGTCGAAGAGGTTCGGGTTGCGCACGCCACCGCGTGGGGAGAAGAGCATCTCTTCGTAGAGGGTATGGCCGATTCCCTGGACAATCGCCCCCTCGAGCTGGCCCTCTGCCATCGCCGGGTTTATCGGGGTGCCACAATCGGCGGCGCCCACGAATTTCACCACCCGCACCACTCCGGTCTCGGTGTCCACCGCCACCTCGGCGAAGAAGGCTGCGAAGGGCGGAGGGGACTCCGGCGGAACGAAGGAGGCACTGGCGATGATGTGGTGCTGGTCGGTCACGTACATCGCCCGATGCCCCACCTCCGAGAGTGGTATCCTCTTCCCGGAGCGCAGGCTCACCACATGCCCGTCCTCCAGCGCGAGCTCCTCCGGTGGCTCGTCCATGATCCCGGAGGCCACCCGCAGGATCTCCTCCCTCACCTTCCTCGCGGCAAGGAGCACCGCGTTCCCGGAGACGTAGGTAGTGCTCGAGGCGTAGGCGCCAACGTCGAAGGGGGTGAAGTCGGTGTCCGAGGAGTAGACGGAGATGGCCTCCACCGGCACGCCCAGGGTCTCGGCAGCGATCTGAGCGAGGATCGTATCGGAGCCCGTCCCAAGATCGGTGGCACCCACAAGGAGCCTGAAGGTCCCGTCCTCGTTCATCATGATGGTGGCGGCGCCCATGTCGATGTCGGTGATCCCCGAGCCCTGCATGGCGATGGCCATCCCCACCCCGTGGACCCAAGGGCCGTCCCGCAAGCGTTTGCCCCGCTTCTCGCTCCAGCCGATGCGCTTCGCCCCCTCCCGGATGCACTCCTCGAGGGCACAGGAGTGGATCACCTGGGCCTTGCCTTCCCGGCCCTCCCCGATCTTCTCGAAGATGGGGGAGGTCTCGCCGGCGCGGATATGGTTCTTCAGGCGGAGCTCCAGGGGATCCATCCCTAATTTCTCCGCGAGCTCGTCCATCGCTACCTCCAGGGCGAAGTACCCCTGGGTTGCCCCGTACCCCCGGTAGGCGCCGGCCACAGGGAGATTTGTGTAGACGGCCTTTCCGTGGAACCAGATATGAGGCGCCTTGTTGTAGAGCGGAAGGGTCTTTGAACCCACGTTGGAAAGGACGGTCAGGGAGTGGGCACCGTAGGCCCCGGTATTGGAGAGGACATCCATCTCGATGGCATGGAGCTTTCCGTCCTTCTTGGCCCCGAGCCTCACTCGTACTGCCATGGGATGACGGGTGCGGGCGGCGACGAACTCCTCCTCCCGGGTGTAGACCATCCTGACAGGCCTCCCCGTCCGCAGGGCCAGGGCCGCGGCTACGTCCTCCAGGACGATCTCCTGTTTGGTTCCGAATCCCCCACCGATCCTGGGCTTTATCACCCGGATCCGTTGGATGGGGATACCCAATGCCCGGGCCACGATCCGCCGCACGTGGAAGGGGACTTGTGTCGAGGTGCGGATGACGAGCCTTCCGTCCTCATCGAGGTAGGCGATGGTGGCGTGGGGTTCGATGGGAACATGCTGCACATAGGGGAACTCACACGTCGTGTCCACCACCACATCCGACTCGGAGAACCCCCTCTCCACATCGCCCACCCGGATGTCCACCGCTGCGGCGATGTTCCTTTGGGGGTCGTGGATCCCCTGGGAATCCTCTTCGTCGTGGATCACCGGGGCCCCGGGCGCCGTAGCCCTCTTGGGATCCAGGACCGCCGGGAGCTCCCGATACTCCACCTTGATGAGCCTCAGGGCCTCATCGGCGATCTCCTCCGAGGCCGCCGCCACCGCCGCCACCCGGTCCCCCACGAACCGGACCTTCCGGGGGAAGAGGTAGGAGTCGTAGGGGGAGGGCTCGGGCCAACCTTGGCCTGCGGTGGTATAGGGGATCCGAGGTACGTTCCCGTGGTGGAGGACACAGAACACCCCGGGAAGGGCCTCCGCGGCCGAGGTATCGATGGAGACGATCTCCGCGTGGGCGTAGGGGGAGTGGAGGATCTTCCCCACCAGCATCCCCGGCAGGTCCACATCCAGGGTGAACACCGGTTTCCCCCGCACCAGGGAGGCCCCGTCCACCCGCTGGACGCTCTTCCCGACGACGTTCAACCGCTCCTTAACCTTCAGCTCCATACGCCCTCCCGTTTCCACTGGGCGGCGAGAAGCACCGCCTCCACGATCTTCACGTACCCGGTGCAGCGACACAGGTTCCCCACCAGCGCCTCCCGGACCTCCTCCGGTGTGGGATCCGGGTTCTCCCGGAGGAAGGCGTAGGCCGTGAGGACGAACCCCGGGGTGCAGAAGCCGCACTGCACCGCCCCGGTCTCCAGGAAGGCCCGCTGGATGGGGTGCATCTCCCCGTCGGGAGCGAGCCCCTCCAGGGTCGTCACCCTGTGGCCGTTGGCCTTGGCGGCGAAGGTGAGGCAGCTCCGGACGGGCCTCCCGTCGAGGAGCACGGTGCAGGAACCACACTCCCCTGTACCACAACCCTCCTTCACCGACTTCGCCCCCAAGCGGCGCAGGAGGTCCAAGAGCCTTTCCCCGGGCTCGATCTCCACGTACTGGGGCTCACCGTTCAACTCGAAATAGATCTTCATCCCGTCCCCCTTTCCCGGAGCTTCCCCGCGGCCCGGGACAGGGCCCGCCTCACCAACACACCAGCCACGGCCCGGCGCCACCCCGCCGAAGCCCGCATGTCGTCGCCCACCTGGGCCTGGGCCTCTGCTTCCCGCTGAACCCTCTCCCAGAGGGCCTCTGAGGGGGTCTCGCCCACCAGCATCTCCTCGATCCCCGGCAAGCGCTGGCCCCGCCTCGGCGTTGCCCCCAGGGCTACCCGGGCCCAGGCGATCCGTCCCTCGTCATCCAAGCCCAGACCACAGGCCGCGTTCAGGAGGGCGATGTCCCCGGCGTTGCGGGAGATCTTCTCGAAGGCGAAGGCCCCGTCCCAGTGGGGGAAGCGGATCTCGGTGAGGACCGCCCGGCGAAATATCCCTCGGAAGGGACGCGCGTACAGCTCCTCTACCGTTGCTCTCTCCTCCTTTCCGTCCTCCCGCCACACGGCCACTGCCCCCAGGGCGATGAGGACCGTGGGGATGTCCGCCCAGGAGTGGGCCGAAACCAGGGCCCCGCCCAGGGTGGCCATGTTCCGCAACGCCGGATTGGCCACCAGCCTCAGGACCTCCCGCAGGAACCCCCCGAGGTATCTCCCTGTTTCCGAGGCACCCTGGAGCCGGGCCAGGGTGGTCGCCGCTCCCACCCTCAACTCCCCTTTGCGCTCCTCGACGTAGGAGAGACCGGCGGTGGTGACATCGATCAGCCCCTCCGTCTCCGGCGGCAGGGAGAGCATCACATCCACCCCGCCGGCCACCAACGCCCCCCGGCCCTCGTAAGCCGCCAGCAACGAGAGGGCCTCCTCCACATCCCGTGCGAAGTGATAACGTTGGATCCCCATCTACACTCCTTCCCCCCTGTTATCTTCAGAGCCCACAGGATATGCCGCGTTCCAGGGAAGTCTTCAACTTCCAACGGGTTGAATGAAAAGCTTGCGGTCCCCGATTCACATTTCTCCCCTTTATGAGCATTTTATAAGGCGGTCAACCTGTAAGACAACTTGACAGTCTATCCACCTCCTCCGGTATAATGGCGTCGGCGGCCATGGAAAAGCTTGGCGAAAACCACAAAGGTCCCCAGCCCATCCTCCGCATGCTCCGGATCGTCAAACGCTTCCCCGGTGTCCTGGCCAACGACCATGTGGATTTCGAGCTCCTCCCCGGTGAGGTCCACGCCCTCCTGGGGGAGAACGGGGCCGGCAAAACCACCCTCATGAACATCCTCTACGGGCTCTATCAGGCCGATTCCGGCGAGATCGTCCTCCGGGGGAGGACTGTGCGCATCAGGAGCCCCAAGGACGCCATCCGCTTGGGGATCGGCATGGTTCACCAACACTTCAAACTCGTGCCCAACCACACGGTGGCGGAGAACGTGGCCCTGGGGCTTAGGGGAACGCCCTTCTTCGCCCCCGCCAGGGCTGTGGAGGCCAGGGTCCGGGAGCTGGGAGAGCGGTACGGCCTCAAGGTGGATCCCCGGGCCTACGTCTGGCAACTCTCCGCGGGAGAACAACAACGGGTGGAGATCATCAAGGCCCTGGTGCGGGGAGCGGATATCCTCATACTGGATGAACCCACCTCGGTCCTCACGCCCCAGGAGTCCAAGGAGCTCTTCCGGATCCTTGCCCGGATGAAGGCCGAGGGCCATGGAGTGATCTTTATCACCCACAAATTGGATGAGGTCATGGAGGTAGCTGACCGGGTTACGGTGATGCGTAGGGGGAAGGTGGTGGAAACCCTGCCTGTGGGGGAGACGGATAAGGCGGCCCTGGCCCGGATGATGGTGGGGAGGGAGGTGGTTTTCCGCCTGGAGAAGGAGGAGGTCTCCCCAGGAGAGGAGGCCCTGGTGGTGGAGGACCTCTGGGCCCTCTCCGACCGGGGCCTTCCCGCTGTGAGAGGCGTTTCCCTCTCTGTGCGGCGGGGGGAGATCCTGGGGATCGCGGGCGTGGCCGGGAACGGTCAGCGGGAGCTGGTAGAGGTGATAACCGGCCTCAGAAGGGCCCAGCGGGGTCGGGTTTCCATCCTGGGACACGAGGTCACCAACCGCTCCTCCCGGGTGGTGGCCGATGCCGGGGTGGCCCATGTACCCGAGGAAAGGCTGAGGATGGGGATCGTCCCTGGGATGTCGGTGGCGGAGAACCTCATCCTGAAGAAGCACCACCGTCCCCCATTCTGCCGGCTGGGGTTCCTCTCCCTGCGGCGGATCCGCGAGTTCGCTCGGGTGGCCATCCAGGAGTACAGCATCATGACCCCGGGCCTGGATACCCCCGCTAAGCTTCTCTCCGGGGGCAACATCCAGCGCTTGATCCTGGCCCGGGAGCTCTCCGGGGGCCCCCCGGTGATCGTCGCCGCCCACCCCACCTACGGTTTGGATGTGGGGGCCACGGAGCAGATCCGCCAGATCCTCTTGCGGGAGAGGAAGAAGGGGGCGGCGATTCTCCTTATATCTGAGGACTTGGAGGAGATCTTCTCCCTCTCGGATCGGATCGCGGTGATCTTCGAGGGGGAGATCATGGGGATCCTGCCCACTGAGGAGGCGGACCTGGAGACGGTGGGACTGATGATGGCCGGCAGCAAGCGGCTCACGGAGGCTCGGGGATGAGACGGATAGGCCCCTTCGCCGTGGAGTACGTGCCCAATCCGGGGAAGCTGAAGGTCCTCGGGGTATCACTGGGGGCCATCCTCCTGGGCCTCGTTGTGATGGCCTTTATCTTCTGGGGCTACGGGGTGAGCCCGGTCCACGCCTACGCCACCATCTTCCGGGGGACCTTCGGGTCCCGGTTCGGCCTGGGGGAGATCGTCCGCCGGGCCATCCCCCTGATGCTTTGTGGGGTGGGATTGGTGCTCGCCTTCCGGGCCCTTTTCTGGAACATCGGTGCCGAGGGACAACTTTTGGTGGGCGCCATCGTGGGGACGGGGCTGGCGCTGTATTCCGGGATCCATGGCCCGTGGCTCCTTCTGGCGATGTTCCTCGGCGGGTTCGCCGCTGGGGCCCTTTGGGCTTCCATCCCGGCCCTCCTGCGGATCCTTTTGGGGGTGAACGACGTCCTCACCACCTTGATGTTGAATTACGTCGCCATGTACATCGTTCAATACCTGATCTATGGTCCCTGGCGGGGACCGACCATGAGGGGATTCGCCTACACCGATCTCTTTCCGGATAACGCTTGGCTTCCCCTGATCCCTCGGACCAATGTCCACTGGCCGACACTGCTGGCGGGGGTGTTGTTGGCGGTGATCTTCTGGGTGCTTCTTTCCCGGACCCGTTTCGGCTACGAGGTCCGGGTGGTGGGGCAAAGTACCGAGGCCGCCCGCTACGCTGGGATAAGCATGCTGCGGACCATCGTTCTGGTGGCGGCCCTCTCCGGGGGAGCGGCGGGCCTGGCCGGCGTGGGGGAGGTGGCGGGGATCCATCACCGGCTCCTGGAGCCGTTCCAGGTATCCATGGGATACGGCTACACCGCCATCATCGTCGCTTGGTTGGCCCGGGGGAGCCCTTTGGTGGCCATCATCACGGCCCTTTTCTTCGGTTGGATCTTCGCCAGTGGCGATGTGATCAAGACCTTTCTCCACATGCCCTTCCAGGTGACCAGCGTCTTCAACGGGCTTTTGCTTTTCTTCCTCATCGGAAGTGAGGTGCTCATGTACTATCGGATCAGGCTGCGGAGGGGGGAGGCGTGAGCGGTTGGGAGAGCTGGCTTGTGGGAACGGTGAGCCGGGCCTTGGCCTTCGGTACGCCCCTCCTGTGGGCCACCCTCGGGGAGATCTACGCCGAGCGGGCAGGGGTGGTAAATCTGGGAGTGGAGGGGATGATGGCCCTGGGAGCTTTCTTCGGTTTCGCCATGGCCAAGGTGACCGGGAACCCCTGGGTGGCCATCGTGCTGGCCGCTTTGGCCGGGGGTACCGCCTCCCTCCTACACGCTTTCCTCTCGGTGACGTTGCGGGCGAACCAATATGTCTCGGGCCTGGCCTTGACCATGTTCGGCCTGGGGCTCTCGGGTCTGTTGGGTCGAGGTTGGACCGGCCAACCGTTGTTCCATTCCCTCAAAAGCATCTCCATCCCGGGGCTCTCCCATATCCCCTATATCGGCCCCATGTTCTTCCAGAAGCAGAGCGTCCTCCTCTACATCGGTGTCCTCTTGGCCCTCGCGATGTGGTTCATCCTCTTTCATACCCGTTGGGGCCTCGCCATCCGTGCGGTGGGGGAGTCCCCAGCGACTGCCGATGCTATGGGAATCAACGTCTTCGCCGTCCGATACCTGTGCGTCTTCATCGGGGGGCTCTTGGCTGGGGTGGCCGGGGGGTTTCTCTCAGTGGAATACCGACCAGCCTGGACCGAGGGGATGACGGCAGGGATGGGTTGGATCGCCATCGCCCTTACCATCTTCGTGGCTTGGAACCCACTGCAGGCACTGGGAGGAGCGTTCCTCTTCGGGGCGCTTTATCACCTCTCCTATCGGCTGCAGCAGTACGTCTCCCCGGAGCTCCTGAAGACGCTGCCATATGTCGCTGCCATTCTGGTCCTCTCCCTGACCGCCACCGGGGCCGCCCGGCGACGCCGCGGTGCCCCGGCGGCCCTGGGGATTCCCTACGTGAGGGGGGAACGCTAGAATGGGCGGAGGAAAGGGGGTGAGAGAAGAGGGGAGATCTTAAGAAGTGGAAAACCGTCGTCCCAAAAGGAGGGGGTGACCTATGCGCAAAGCACTTCTTGTATTGGGAGTGTTGTTGCTTGTCGGGGCGATGGGCCTCGCGGCCGAGAAGACGCTGAAAGTGGCGTGGATCTATGTGGGGCCCATCGGTGATTACGGTTGGACCTATGCCCACGACCAGGCTCGTCAGATCGTGGAGAAGACCTTCCCCTGGCTCAAGACCACTTACATCGAGTCGGTACCCGAGGGGCAAGTGGAATCCTTTATCGATCAGTTGGTAGCCCAGGGTTACCAGGTGATCTTCACCACCAGCTTCGGGTTCATGGACGGGACCCTGGCCGCTGCCAAGAAGTATCCGGATGTTATCTTCGCCCACTGCTCCGGGTTCAAGCGCCACAAGAACATGGCCACCTACATGGCCGACTTCCACGAGGTCTATTACCTCAACGGCTTGATGGCCGGGGCCCTCACCAAGACGGGCAAGATCGGCTACGTGGCGGCCCACCCCATCCCGGAGCTCAAGCGCCACATCAACGCCTTCGCCATCGGCGCCAGGGAGGTGAACCCCAACGCCGAGGTACATGTCCGCTGGATCTACGAGTGGTACAACCCCGCCGCCGCCAAGGAGGCCGCTGAGGCCCTGATCGCCGAGGGCTGCGATGTCTTCGCCTTCACCGAGGACTCCCCCACCGTGGTCCAGGTGGCGGCCGAGCACAAGATGCCGGTCTTCGGCCACTACTCCCCCATGTACAAGTTCGCGCCCGATTACGTGGTCTCGGGGCAGCTGGTCCACTGGGAGGCCTTCTACCTCGACTTCCTGGCCAAGATCTACGCCGGTATGTACAACACCGAGAACCTGGCCGACGTGGACTGGTGGGGGCTCCTGCACAATGGCGGCGTGGAGATGGGGGCCGATTTCGGCATGCCCATCAACCCCAAGTGGGTCCCCGTCCTCAAGGACAAGATCATCGACCACCCCTTCTTCGGCAAGATCTCGGTCTATGACCTCGTGATGAAACGGCTCGAGCAGATCGCGGACAAGCAGATGGTCTTCAACCCGTTCCAGGGACCCATCTACGACCGCAACGGGGTCCTGCGGATCCCCGAGGGCACGCGCGCCAGCTACGACGAGCTCCTTACCATGCAATGGGCGGTCCAGGGCGTCGTCGGTCCCTGGCCGGGGGAGCCCAAGGAGTAACGTCTTGAGGCATGGGGGCCATCTCTCGCCCGTCCGGGGGATGGCCCCCTTTTTTCTTTCGTCCATAGGGCGAAAGCCTTAGAATGGAGCACCATGGCAACGGTCATTGAGAACGCGGTCTTGGCTGATCCTTTCGGGACCTTTGTGGAGAGGGGCTACCTCATCGTCGAAGGGGACCGGATCGCTACGGTGGGCGCCGGAGCTGCCCCGGATGTATCCGGGGCCGAGGTGATCGACGCCCAGGGTAAGCTCCTCACCCCGGGGCTCATCAATGCCCACGGACACCTCTATTCCTCCCTCGCCCGGGGTATGCCGCTTCAGGGGTTCTCCCCGAGGAGCTTCCGGGAGATCCTGGAGGGCCTCTGGTGGAAGCTGGATCGGGCCCTTTCCCTGGAAGACGTTTACATCTCCGCTCTGGTGGGAGGGATCTGGCACATGAGGCGGGGGGTGACGGCGATCTTCGACCACCACGCCTCCCCCTCTGCCATCGAGGGCTCCCTCTCCGAGATAAAACGGGCGGTGGCAGGGGAGCTGGGGATGAGGGCTGACCTCTGTTACGAGGTCACCGACCGGGGTGGGACGGCGGAGCGGGACCTGGGGATCTCGGAGAACGTCCGCTTCGCTAAGGAAGACACGGAGCCCGGCCGTGTCGCGGCCCACTTCGGTCTCCACGCCTCCTTCACCCTCTCGGACGAGTCCCTGGAGAAGGCCCGGGCCGCAGCGGAACCCCTGGGCCTCCCCTTCCACATCCACCTCTCAGAGGGCAAGGAGGATCCCGTGGATTCACTCCAGAAGTACGGGGTGCGTACGGCGGAGCGCCTGGATAAGTTCGGGATCCTCAGCGAGGGAACGCTGCTCGCTCATGGGATACAGCTCTCGGGGGCGGAGTTGGAACTCCTCTCCCAGAGGCCCGCGAGCATCATCCACAACCCCCGCTCCAACATGAACAACGCCGTGGGGGCGGCTCAGGTGACAACGATGCTCTCCCGGGGGATAAAGGTGGGGATCGGGACGGACGGGTTCGGGTGTGATATCTTGGGGGAGATGCTCACGGCGCGGCTTCTGGCGCACCACACAAGCGGCGATCCCACAGCCCTGGGCGACGATGAGCTCCTTTCCATCTTGAGGCACAACTATGAGCTCGCAGGGAGATTTTTCGGGCTTCCCTTCGGGAGATTGGCGGAGGGGTATGCCGCGGACCTCGTCATTTGGGATTACCGCCCTCCGACCCCTCTGAACCGGGAGAATCTCCTGTCACATCTCCTTTTCGCCGGGATCTCCGAGGGCCTTTCCCCGGACACGGTGTTCATCGCGGGGCGAATACGCCTCAGGGATGGGGGGTTCGCCGACGTGGACGAGTTGGAGATCATGGCGAAGGCCAGGGCTGCGGCGGAGGCCCTTTGGAAGAGGGTCTGAGGTGAAGGAAAGGGGCGCGGGATGTCCGATGTGATGCGGCCGCAGCCGTTCGAGGTCCTCTTGCGCTGGATCCTCGTGGAGCTGGAGGCGCGGAGGGAGATATTTGGGATCCCAGAAGAACTCTTCTTCCGACCCTCACCGGGTGATCCCTTCGCCGTGGAGGATTTCCTAGGATCCAGGCTCGATACCCCCATCGGACCGGCCGCAGGACCCCACACCCAGATGGCTCAGAACATCGTGGCCGCTTGGCTTTCCGGGGGGCGATTCATCGAGTTGAAAACGGTCCAGATCCTGGATGAGATCGAAGTCCCCCGTCCCTGCATCGATATGGAGGACGAGGGGTACAACGTGGAGTGGTCCCAGGAGCTCCGGTTGGAGCAATCGGCCTGGGAGTACATCAAAGCCTGGGCTCTGATACATATCCTGAGGCGATCGTTGGGATTCGAGGATCGTCCCTTCGGGACCATCTTCAACATGTCAGTGGGCTACGATCTCAAGGGGATCACGAGCCCCAGGATGGTACGGTTCATGGACCGGCTCCAGGACGCCTCGGCCGAGCTCACGGAGATAAAAGGCGTTCTGAAGGAGAGGTTCCCCAGGTTCGCCGATATCGAGATCCCCCCGAGGATCGTGAACTCGGTGACCCTCTCCACTATGCATGGCTGTCCCCCGGATGAGATCGAGCAGATCGCCGCTTACCTCCTGCAGGAAAGGAAGCTTCACACTTTCGTGAAGCTGAACCCCACCTTGCTCGGGAAGGAGGAAGTGGAGCGGATCCTCCACGATGACCTTGGGTTCACCGAGATCGAGGTCCCGGAAGAGGCCTTCGCCCATGATCTCCAGTACGAAGAGGCGCTGGGGATCATCCGCCGACTGCAGGCGGTGGCCCGGGAGGAGGGCCTGGTCTTCGGGGTGAAGCTTTCCAACACGTTGCCGGTGCGGAACCACAAAGGACGGCTTCCTGGGGAGGAGATGTACATGTCCGGCCGGGCCCTCTATCCCATCACCATGAACCTCTTCTGGAGGCTGGTCCGGGATCTGGATGGAGACCTCATCGTCTCCTACGCCGGGGGCGCGGACGCGGAGAACGTGGTGGAGATCCTTTCGTGCGGCGCCCTCCCGGTGACCATGGCCTCGGACCTCCTGAAACCGGGGGGATATTCCCGCATGCTTCAGTACTTGGAGAACATCCGTGCGGAGATGGAGCGCCGGGGGGCCCGGAGCCTCGATGAGCTGCGGCGGAATGCCCTGGAGAACTTGGAGCGGGCCGCCGCGGCCGCCCGCCGCTCTCCTCGCTATCACAAGAGCGCCTTCCCCTACGGCCTTCCCAAGGTCAACTCCGGCCTAGGGCTCTTCGACTGCATCGTCGCTCCCTGTGTGGAGCCCTGCGCCGTTTTCCAGGACGTGCCCGATTACCTCCGGTATATCGAGGTCGGCGACTTCGGGAAGGCGCTGCGGGTGATCATGGCCCGGAACCCCCTCCCCGGGATCACAGGCCACGTCTGTACTCACCTCTGTCAGAGCCGCTGTACCCGCAACAATTACGACGAACCCCTGGCTATCCAGGCCCTGAAGCGCGCCGCCGCCGAATACGGAGGGGATCCGGGGCTGGAGCCAGGCCCGCCCACGGGAAAGCGAGTGGCGGTGATCGGGTCCGGGCCGGCCGGGCTTTCTGCGGCCTACTTCCTGGCCCTCAACGGCGTTGAGGTAACGATCTTCGAGGCCAAGGAGCGGCCCGGGGGGACCATACGCCTCATCCCGCCCTTCCGTCTGCCGGAGGAGGTGATCGAGCGGGACATCGAGAGGATCCTCTCCTTGGGCGTGCACCTTGAGGCCTCCCATCCCTTAACGAAAGCCCCAGAGGGGCTCCTGGAAGAGGGGTTCGATGCGGTCTTCGTTTCCCCGGGGATGCAACGGGATCTGGTGCCGGATATCCCCGGGATCCAGGGGGAAGGGGTCTACTTCGCCCTGGACCTCCTCTCCCGGGTGCGGGAGGGGGAGAGGCCAGCCCTGGGGCGGAGGGTCTTGGTGGTCGGCGGTGGCGACACCGCCATGGACGCCGCCCGGGTGGCCTTGAGGTTGACGAATGACGATGGGGAGGTGGTCGTCCTCTACCGGAGGAGCCGGGCCGAGATGCCCGCTGCCCCCGAGGAGGTCGAGGAGGCCCTGGAGGAGGGGGTGAGGATCGAGGAGCTCGTCTCCCCGGTGCGGGTGCTCCGCCGCGATGGGGCCCTGGTGGGACTGGAGTGTGTCCGCAATGAGCTCGGGGAACCCGGGCCGGATGGCCGGCGCCGGCCGGTACCGATCCCGGGAAGCGAGTTCGTACAGGAGGCCGATGCGGTGATCTTCGCCATCGGCCAGGTCCCGGACCTGGGGTTCTTGGAGGGAAGCCGACTGGAGGTCGGGCCCAACGGGACCATAAAGGCGGACCCCGACGGCCGCACCCGGGTGCCCGGGGTCTACGCCGGAGGGGACATCCTGGGCGGGCGCCAGCGGAGCATCATCGCGGCTGTCTCCCATGGCATGCGGGCAGCCCGGGCCATCTGTCGGGATCTCGGGATCCACTTCCGCCTGCCCGATCTCCCCCGGCCGGAGATCTCCCGGGATGAGATCCCGGCGCTCAAGCGCCGCCGGGCCCGGAGGGAACACGTGCACCGCCCTCCACGCTTATCTCCCGCGGAGAGGAAGGATTTCCGTTTGGTGGAGTCCACCTACTCCCCGGAGGAGGCCCGGGCTGAAGCCGGCCGGTGCCTGCAGTGCTCCCGGATATGCGACAAATGTGTTGATGTCTGCCCCAACCGGGCGAACCTCGTCTACACCGTCCCCACCGTCTCGTGGGAGGTCCCGGTCTTAGGGATCCGAGAGGGGGTGCTCTCGGTGGTGGGAACGGTCCCCTTCCGGGTGACCCAGGAGCGCCAGATCCTGCACCTCGACGATTTCTGTAACGAATGTGGAAACTGTGACACCTTCTGCGTGCACCGAGGGGAGCCCTATAGGGATAAGCCCCGCCTTTTCCTGCGGGAGGAAAACTTCCGGGCGGAGAGGGACAACGCCTTTTACATCTCCGGCGACACCATCAGGCGGCGGGAGGGCGGATGGGAGTCCTCCCTGCGGCTTGTGGAGGGGGGCTTTGTCTACGAGGATCACCTGGTGTGGGCTGAGCTTTCCTCGGACTTCGTCGTGCGCCGTATGGAGCTCCTGCGCCCCTTTGCCGGCACCCATTCCCTGGTGGGGGCGGCGGAGATGGCGGTGGTCCTCCTGGGGGCGAGGGAATCGCTTCCGTTCCTGCCGGTGTGGGGAGGCGAGGATGGGTGAGCCCACGGTATTCCGTTGCCTCTCCTGCGGCCGGGAGTACGGGCCCTGGGAACGGGATTACCACTGCGAGCGTTGTGGTCCACTGAAGGGGGGACTGGAGGTGTTGTACGACTACGGGGCTCTCTCCCGGAGCCTCTCCCCTTACAGCTTCGCCCAGACCAAGCGGTTCTCCCTTTGGCGCTATGAGGAGCTCCTCCCGGTGGGGTATGAGTACGCCGTGGACCTCCGGGCCGGCTGGACCCCGCTTTACTCCCGGCCGGAACTGGCGGCGGAACTGGGGCTTTCTGGCCTCTGGATCAAGGACGACTCCCTGAACCCCACCGCCTCCTACAAGGACCGGGCCACGGCGGTGGCCATCGCCGCAGCCCGCTACCTGGGGAAGTCGGCCCTGACCTGTGCTTCAACCGGGAACACCGCGAGCTCAGTGGCAGGCTTTTGTGCCGCAGCGGGTATCCCGGCGTATATCTTCGTGCCCGCCTCTGCCCCCCGTCCCAAGATCGCCCAGCTCCTTGCCTTCGGGGCCACGGTCTTCGCCGTGGAGGGGGACTACTCCGATGCTCAAAAGCTCTGCCGGGAGGCCCGGGAGCGGTTCGGTTGGTACGACCGATCCGATGGCGCGAGTCCCATGACCATCGAGGGCAACAAGACCGCTGCCTTCGAGATATGGGAACAGCTCGGGGGGGAGGTGCCGGACTACGTGGTGGTCTCCGTGGGGGACGGTTCCATCATCTCCGGGATATGTAAGGGATTCTGGGAACTGGTCCAGTTGGGCTTTTCCCAGGAAAGCCCCAGGATCTACGGTGTGCAGGCAGAAGGGGCAGCTGCCGTGGTTCACGCCTTCGAGCGGTATAGATCCGGAGGGAGGATTCTACCGGCGGAGGAACCGGCAAAGACCCTGGCGGACTCCATCGGCGTGGGGAGCCCCCAGGATGTGGTGCGGGCGGTGAAATACGTGGCGCAGACCGACGGCGGTTTCATCGCCGTCTCCGATCAGGAGATCATCGCCGCAGTGGGGGAGCTGGCCCGCCGGGCCGGGGTGTTTGCCGAGCCGGCAGCGGCCGCTTCCTACGCCGGCCTCCTCAAGCTTCTACGGGAGGGCACGATCCCTGAGGGGACGAAGGTGGCCCTCGTCGTTACCGGCTCGGGACTCAAGAACCCCGAGGGGGCCTTACAGGCTGGGGGAGAGCCGATTCGTATCCCCCCCAGGATCGAGGAAGTGGAGAAAACACTGGAACTATGAAGCTGAAATTCACCCTCAACGGGAGACCTGTGGAGGTGGAGACCCACCCCGGCAGGAGGCTTCTGGACCTCCTGCGGGAGGATTTCGGTCTCATCGGGGTCAAGGAGGGCTGCGGTGAGGGGGAGTGTGGCGCCTGCACGGTGTTGGTGGACGGGAAACCCCGGCTTTCCTGTCTCACCGCCGCGATCCAGGTGGAGGGGAAGGAGGTCCTCACCATCGAGGGCCTGAGGGAGAATGGGAAACTCCACCCCATCCAGCGGGCCTTCATCGAGGCGGCCGGGGTCCAGTGCGGCTTCTGCACCCCGGGCTTCATCATGGCCGCCTACGCCCTTCTCCGGGAGAACCCCGATCCCACCCCAAAGGAGGTGAGGGCGTGGCTCTCGGGGAACCTGTGCCGCTGCACAGGGTATCAGCAGATCGTGGAGGCCGTGCTTCTGGCAGCGAAGTATATGCGCGATAGACGATGAGAAGGGAAAGCTCCGCCCCTCCCGCCAGCCGTCGGCCCCCGATAGCGGCGGTCGTGTTGGCCGCCGGGGAGGGAAGGCGCATGGGGCGGCCGAAGCTCCTCCTTCCCTTCCGAGGGAAGCCCATCTTGGAGTGGGTACTGGAGCTGGTGGAAGGGTTACCCCTGAAGCGGCGCCTCATCGTCCTCGGCGCCCATGCCACTGAAATCCTCGAGGCCCTGTTCTCCTGTTCCGCCCTGCCCACTGACCGCCATCCTTCGTCCGCTACACGCAACGGGATCCCCTGGGAGATCGTCCTGAACGCGAACTGGAGGGAAGGGATGGGGAGTTCCCTTAGGATTGCGGCCCGCCATGTGAAGGGGGGGATGTTGGTTTTCTTGGGGGACATGCCCCTGGTGCCCCGGGAGGCGGCGCTGGGGGTGCTTTCCCTGGCCGGGGAGCGTCCGGTAGCCCCAGTCTTCCAAGGGAGGCGCGGCTTCCCCGTCTACCTGCCAGAGGAACTCCGTCCGAGGATCCTCGAGCTCTCGGGGGATGGCGGCGCCCGGGGGATCATCCGAGGGAAGTGTGAGCTCGTTCCCAGCGATAATTACGGTGTCGTTTGGGACATAGATACCCAAGAGGATCTCGTCGTCGCGCGAGGTGGAGGATGAAGAGGACTGGGCCGATCGAGATCGTGAAACCCAGGGATCTCCGGGAGGCGATTTCCTTGGTGCGGGAGGGGGGGATGCCCCTGGCGGGGGGGACCGACGTTTTCGTGCGGGTTCGCAAGGG
>CAYTCK010000015.1:0-17491 GCA_964436445.1 uncultured Thermotogaceae bacterium
CTCGGTTGAGGGGGGGAGCGAGGGTGGGGTAAGCTTCCTTCTGTCATGAAGGCGTGCGTCCTCACCTGGGGCTGTCAGCTCAACCAGCACCGTTCCGAGGAGATCGAGGGGGTGCTGGAGCGGGCCGGCTACGAGATCGTCCCCCGACCCGAGGAGGCGGACGTGGTGGTCCTCAACACCTGCATGGTCCGCCAGCGGGCCGAGGAGAAGGTGATCGGCCGGCTGGGGGAGCTGTGGCACCTGAAGAAGAAAAGGCCCCTGATCGTCGGGATCGGTGGGTGTATGGCCCAGGGGAGAGGGAAGGAGCTCCTGCGGTATCCGGCGGTGGATTTCATCTTCGGCTCGGCCAACGCCTCGGAGGTCCCACAGCTCATCGAGCGGGCGATGCGCGGGGAACGGCCGGTATCCCTCCCCTACCCCGACCGTATCGAGCGCTTACCCGTTCGCAGGAGGAGCGACTTCCAGGCCTATGTCACCATCGCCGAGGGTTGCTCCAATTTCTGTTCCTATTGCATCGTCCCCTACGTCCGAGGGCCGCTGCGGTCTCGGCCGTTGGGGGAGGTCTTGGAGGAGCTATGGGAGCTGGCGGAAAGGGGTTACAAGGAGGTCACCCTCCTGGGCCAGAACGTGGACGCCTACGGCCTTGATCTCCGGGACGGCACCAACTTCGCCCGGCTTCTACGCGAGGTGGCCCGGATCCCTATCCCCAGGATCCGCTTCACCTCCTCCCATCCC
Source organism: uncultured Thermotogaceae bacterium (assembly GCA_964436445.1). Lineage (GTDB taxonomy): Bacteria > Bipolaricaulota > Bipolaricaulia > Bipolaricaulales > Bipolaricaulaceae > CAYTCK01. Next base: position 736 of record CAYTCK010000015.1, read on the forward strand.
GCCTACATGACCGAGGAGACCATCGCTGCCATCGCCGAAGGCGGGAACATCTGCGAGCACGTGCACTTGGCGGTCCAGTCGGGAAGCGACCGGATCCTGAGGTCCATGGGCCGGGGCTACACCCGGGAGCGGTTCCTGCGGATCGTGGAGAGGCTTCGGGAGGCGATCCCTGGGGTTAACATCACCACCGACATCATCGTGGGGTACCCTGGGGAGACAGAAGAGGATTTCCAGGAGACCCTTTCCCTTATCCGGGAGGCCCGCTTCGGCACGGTATACGCCGCCATGTACTCCCCCAGGCCCTACACCCGGGCGGCGAAGCTCCCCGACGATGTACCGCCGACGGAGAAGAAGCGGCGGTTGGAAGAAGTCCTCCGGGAGGCCCGGAGGATCGCCATGGAGATAAACCAGGGGAAGGTGGGTGAAGTGGAGGAGGTGTTGGTGGAGGGGTTCATGCCCTCTAAAGGGCTCTTCTTCGGCAAGACCCGGGATATGCGCACGGTGCTCCTCCCCGGGGAGGAGAGCCTGGTGGGCGAGTTCGTGTGGGTCAAGTTGGAGAGAGCGACCCCGGGCGCGATCTACGGCACGCCGGTCAGGGAGCCGGTGGCATGATCCTCACCGTTACTCTGAACCCGACCTTGGACAAGTTCTACTGGGTGGATAGGCTCCCCCTTTCCCTGGAACGCTCCCAGGATGAGATCCTGATCCGGGCCCGGAGGTCCTCCACCGCGGCCGGGGGAAAGGGGATCAACGTTTCCATCTTCCTCTCTTGCATGGGGGTGGAAACGGTTGCCATGGGGTTTCTGGCCGGACACATCGGTCAGATCATCCTCCGGGACCTCCTGGAACAGGGGGTCACCGCCAACTTCGTCTGGATCGAGGGGGAAAGCCGCACCAATGTCACCATCATCGAGAGGGGAAAGGAATATCATCCGGTGAAGATCCACGAGGAAGGGCCCAGGGTCCCCTTTCACGCTCAGGAGGAGTTCCTGAAGAAGTATCGGCGGATGCTCAGACGGGTGGAGTATGTGGTGTTGGCCGGGGCGATCCCCCCGGGGATGCCGGTGGGGATCTACCGCGATCTCACGGCGGAGGCGAAGCGGGCCGGGGTCAAGGTGGTGGTCCACGCCGGGGGCATGCCCCTCTGGGAGGCGATCCAGGCGGCGCCCTTCTTCGTCAAGCCCGATGTGCGGGAGGAGCTGGTGGTGGGGGAGATGCCGGTGCGCACTGAGGAGGAGATCATCATGGCGGGAAAGAAGGTCCTGGAGATGGGCGTCGAGGCCTGCCTTATCTCTCACCACGTGACCGGTGATATCCTCTTCACGCCCGAGGGGATCTGGGACCTCGAGGCCCGGGTGCCGCTCACGGCCTTCAAGAACCTGGTGGGAGCGGACGATGCCCTGGTGGGGGGCGTGCTTTACCGGCTGGTGCAGGGAGACAGTCTCCTGGAGGCGGTGCGCTTCGGGATGGCGGCGGCGGTGGCCTCGGCCGAAGTGGAACCCAAGCTCTGTCTCTCCCGAGCGGTGATCGAGAACGAGATGCGCCGGGTGGAGGTGATCCCCAAGGAGGGAGGATGAAGGCCCGGGAGTTGATGCGGCGGGACATCACCTCGGTGGAGCCGGATACCCCCGTTTATGCCGCCATCTACATCATGGAGCAGGCCGGGCTCTCCACCCTGCCGGTTTTGGACGAGGAGGGGAGACTTGTGGGGATCATCACCGAACACGACCTCATCCACGCCGCCCTCCCGGAGTACTTCGAGATGCTACAGTCCATCTCGTTTCTGCCCAACCTCAACCAGCTGCGGGACCGGTTGAGGGAGATGGCCCCGAAACCGGTGGGGGAGTTCATGGTGGAACCGCTGTTCGTCCGCGAGGACGATGAGGACCTACATATCGCGGATCTGCTCATCAAAAGGCGGATAAAACAGATCCCGGTGGTGGACGGTGAAGGACACTTGGTGGGTGTGATCCGTAGGATAGACATCCTTTCCCGGCTCGTGCGCTGATGGAATTCTTCTCCCTGGACCTGGAGACCACCGGGCTGGAGCCCGGCAGGGACGAGATCCTGGAGATCGCGTGGGTTCGGTTCGTGGACGGCAGAATCAGGGACCGCTTCCAGAGTTTGGTGCGGGTGGAGCGTGTCCCGCCGGCCATCTCCTCCCTTACGGGGATCGAACCCGGCGATCTCGCGGATGCCCCTCCCCTGCGGGAGGTTCTGCCCGGTGTGCTGGAGGCTCTGGCCGGAAGGGCGGTAGTGGCCCACAACGCGCCCTTCGATCGGGCGTTCCTGGAGGCAGCGGCCGAGCGCCTGGGGCTCCCCTTCCCGGTGATCCATTGGGTCGATACCCTGGCCTTGGCCCGGGCTCTGTGGCCCGAACGGAGGGATTATTCTCTGAATTCGCTGCGGGAGCTGGTGGGGGAGCTGCGCCGGGGACATCGGGCCCTCTCCGACGCCGAGGCCACAGGCAAGCTCTTCCTGGAAGAACTCGCTACCTTGTCCCGCCTGCCCCTGGAGGAGCGGCTTCGCTTCCGCGGGCTCTTCCCCAAGGAGATCCGTCCCGCCGTACTCTCCTACGCTGCGGAAGCGCTGGCTGAGCCCCAAGGCACCTTGGACGAGATCTTCGAACTCTTGCGGGGAAAGCTCCCCGGCTTCCAGCTCCGTCCCCAGCAACGTGCCTACGCCGAGTTGGTGGAGCGGGCCCTGGAGCGGGGGGGAACCTACCTTCTGGAGGCTGGCCCGGGCACCGGCAAGACCTTCGGCTACCTCATCCCCATCCTGGGCGGAGGCGGGGTCCGGACTGTGATCTCCACGCGCACCAAGACCCTGCAGGAACAGCTTTGGTACAAGGACATCCCCGCCCTGGTCAGGGCCATGGGGATCCGGCCCCGGCTGGCGTTGCTCAAGGGCAGGGAGAATTATCCCTGTCTCTGGCGGCTGGAGCGGGAACGGGGCCTCTTCAGTGGGGAACTGGTGGAGAGGCTCCGGGAATGGATTGAGAGAAGCGAGACCTGGGATCTAGCTGAGGCTTCTGCCCTTTTCCCCGGGGCCAGGGGCGTCCTGGAACGCATCCGGGATAGGCCCCAGAGATGTCTGGGGAAGGATTGTCCCTTCCTCGCGGAGTGTCCTTCCCGACGGGCCAGGGAAAGGGCCCGGGAAGCGGACCTGGTGGTGGTCAACCACTCGTTGCTCGCCGCCCACGTCCGTTCCGGCGGTGGGCTCCTGGGGGAGTTCGACTGTCTGGTGGTGGACGAGGCCCACGCCCTCCCCCAGGCGCTGCGGGAGGGTCTCACCCGGGATTTCTCCCCGGAAGGGCTACGCCAGCTCTTGGTGGAGCTCCAGGGGGTCGTGGGTGAGGATCTCCGTTCCCTGAAGCGGGCCCGCGAGGCCTTGGATGGGTTCACGGACGGGATCCGTCCCTTAATTCCCCCCGATCCAAGGGCCTACGGCCGGGAGGAGGGCCTCCGCTACCTCTCCCTGGCCCAGGGCCTTCTCTGGTCCCTGTGGGATCTGGTGGGGGAGCTCGAGGAGAGGATCACCGGGCTCGGACCCGGGGAAGGGGGCGAGCTCCGGGGGATTTACAGGGAGCTGCGGGAGACGGTGGAGACCGGAGAGTGGATCTTGGGAGCCCAGGGAGAGGGCTACACTTTCTGGCACGAGGCCTTTCCCTCCCCTGTCTTCCACGCCACCCCCACCGCCCTCGGCCCCCTGCTCCGGGATCCCCTCTGGGGGAAGATCCCCTGCGTTGTCCTCACCTCGGCCACTTTGGCCGCCGGGCATGATCCCGGCGTTCTGGTGGAGGAGTTGGGTCTCGTTCGGCCCCTTTTCCGTTCCTTCCCCGGGTCCCATCCTACCACCGGGGTGGGGGTCTACCTCATGGAGGGCCAGCCTCACCCCGATGCCCCGGACTACCCCGGCTGGCTGGCGGGGCTTCTGCGTGGGATCCTGGAGGCCACCGGCAGGAAGGTGCTGGCCCTCTTCACCTCCCGGGAGCTCCTCCTCAAGGTCCACGGGCTCCTGGGGGAGGGGAGGATCTTCGCCCAGGGGGTCCAGGGGGAGGCTGGTGAGGTGGTCCGCCGCTTCCGGGAGGCGGATCCCCCGGCCCTGCTCCTTGGGTTGGACAGCCTCTGGGAGGGTGTGGATCTCCCCGGAGAGGAGCTGGAGGTCTTGGTGATCACCCGGCTTCCTTTTCCCAATCCCCGGGACCCTTTGGTGGCGGCCCGGGCCAAGGATCTCCTGAGGCAAGGGAGGGACCCCTTCCTCAACCTCTTCCTCCCCCGGGCCCTGTTGCGGCTGCGCCAGGGGGTGGGGAGGCTCCTGCGTACCCCTACTGACCGGGGGGCCATCGTCATCGCCGACCGGCGGATCGTGACCAAGCGGTATGGTCCGGCCTTCGTCCGGGTGCTGCCCCGGGAGCCGCAGAGGATTTCCTCTCCGGAGGAGCTTTTCCTTGCCCTGCGGGAACTGTTCGGTTAGCCTTTGGGAGCTTGCCATGTACATCCGTTGGTCGAGATATCTTCTTCCCACCTGGAAAGAGGAGCCGGCGGAGGCGGAGATCCCTTCCCACCGGCTGATGCTCCGGGCGGGCCTCATCCGTAAGGTCGCCTCCGGGATCTACGAGTTCCTCCCCTTCGGGTACCGGGCCCTCAAGAAGGTGGAGCGCATCGTCCGGGAGGAGATGGATGCCATCGGAGCTCTGGAGATGAAGCTCCCTGTACTCCAGCCGGAGGAGCTCTGGAGGAGGACCGGACGGTGGGAGGATTTCGGTCCGGAGATGTTCAAGCTCACCGACCGCAAGGGCCAGGGCTTCGCCCTGGGACCTACCCACGAGGAGATCATCACCGAGCTTGCAGCCCGGGAGATAAGCTCCTGGCGTGATCTTCCCCTCGTTCTCTACCAGATCGGCGAGAAGTACCGCGACGAGATCCGACCCCGGTTCGGGGTCATGCGGGCCAGGGAGTTTCTGATGAAGGACGCCTACAGCTTCCACGGAACCTGGGATTCCCTCGAGGAGACCTATCGCGACATGTACACAGCTTACTCCCGGACCTTCACCCGCTGCGGCCTCGAGTTCGTTGTGGTGGAGGCCCCCACCGGTGTCATGGGGGGCAACGTCTCCCACGAGTTCATGGTCATCGCCGAGACGGGGGAGGACGAGGTCGCCCTATGCCCTGCCTGCGGCTACGCCGCCAACCGCCAGGTGGCCCACACCAAGCCCCCGGATCCCCCGCCCGGTGAGGAGCGACCTTTGGAGCTCGTCGCGACCCCGAACGTGCGCACGGTGGAGGAGCTGGTGGAGTTCCTCGGGGTGAGCCCCGCCCAGATCGTGAAGACCTTCCTCTACGTCGGCAGGAAGGGACCGATGGCGGTCCTGGTGCGGGGCGACCAGGAGCTCGAGGAGACAAAACTCCTCCAGGCCCTGGGCGATCCCACCCTGCGGCGCGTGGACGATCCCGACGAGGCGGAACGGATATCCGGGGCTCCCTTCGGCTTCCTCGGCCCCATCGGCCTCGGGATCCCGGTGTGGGCGGACGAGGCGGTGCGGGATATCCCGGCTGCGGTTGTGGGGGGGAACCGGGAGGGCTACCACTACGTTGGGGCGAAGCCGGGCCGGGATTTCCGGGTGGAGAGGTACCTCGATATCCACCGCGTGGAGGAAGGGGACCCCTGCGGCCGCTGTGGGGCCCCATTGCGGATAAAGCGGGGAATCGAGGTGGGACAGATCTTCCAGTTGGGCACGAAGTACTCAGAGGCCCTAGGGGCCACGTTCCTCGACCGGGATGGATCGGAGAAGCCACTGATCATGGGCTGTTATGGGATCGGGGTTTCCCGGATCCTGGGGGCGGTGATCGAACAACACCACGATGAGGCGGGGATCATCTGGCCCCTGGAGATCGCGCCCTTCCAGGTGTTGATCGCCGTGTTGCGGCCCGATGTCCCGGAGCAGATGGGGCTCGGGGAGCGGTTGGCAGAGGCCTTGGATCGGGCTGGTCTCGAGGTGCTGCTCGACGATCGGGATCGCTCCCCAGGGGAGAAGTTCCACGACGCCAAGCTCATCGGGATCCCGCTGCTTTTGGTGGTGGGTCCCCGAGCCCTGAAGCAGGGGGAGGTGGAGGCCGAACGGCGGCGGGATGGAGAGAAGTTCCGCTTTCCCGCCGATCCCGCTGCGGTGGCCCGTGGGGTGCGGGATGCGCTGCGGGCCGAGGTGATTTGACTTCACAGGTTTTTGCAGATATACTCTGATAGCTTATCCATTCCAGGAGACATTCCCCATGGCGGTCTCGGCGATCATCCCGGCCTTCAACGAGGAGGGGAGGATAGGTCGGGTATTGGAGCCGTTGTTGCGGGTCCCCGAAGTGGAGGAGATCATCGTCGTGGACGATGGATCCCAGGATAAGACCGCGGAGGCAGCTTCCCGTTACGGCGTCAAAGTGATCCGGTTGCCGGAGAACCGTGGGAAGGCGGTTGCCCTGGACGCTGGGGTCCGAGCCGCCAAGAACGATGTGCTCCTCTTCCTGGACGGGGATCTCGTGGGGCTGCGGCCGGAGCACATCCGCAGGCTCCTGGAGGTTTACTTCTCCGGCGGAGCCGATGTGGTGGTGGGCATATTCCGGGAGGGAAGGGTGGGGACCGATTTCTCCATGACCATCGCCCCCTTCCTCTCGGGGCAGAGGGTCCTGCATCGCCGCATCTGGGAGCGGGCCCGGAAGGTGTTGGACGAGGACACATCCTTCGGGGCGGAGATCGCCCTCACCAAGGCGGCCCTGAAGGAGGGGTGGAAGCACAAGTTCGTGCCTTTGGAGGGGGTTTCCCACGTGCGCAAAGAGGAGAAGATGGGTTTCAAAAAGGGTTTCAAGGCCAGGCTGCGGATGTACCTCGATATCCTGCGCACCATATTCCGAAGACTCTGAGCGAGCAGACAAGGGGTGAAAAGTGCGCATAGCCATCGGCGCTGATCACGCCGGGTACCATCTGAAGGAGGCCCTGAAGGTGGGGATCCTGAAGGAGCATACCGTTTTGGATCTGGGCACGGACTCCCCGGAGCGGACCGATTACCCCCTCTTCGCCTTCCGGGTGGCAGGGAAGGTGGCTGCGGGGGAGGCGGAGTTAGGGATCCTCATCTGCGGCACAGGGATCGGGATGTGTATGGCCGCTTCGAGGATCCCGGGGATCCGGGCCGCCACCTGTACCAACGTCTATATGGCCCGGATGGCTCGGGCACACAACGATGCAAACGTCCTGTGTCTCGGAGGAAGGGTCCTAGGGGTGGGCCTTGCGGAGGAGATCGTGCGGGCTTTCCTCACCACGGGATTCGAGGGCGGGCGCCATGCCCGTCGGCTGGAACTCCTGGAGAAGGGACCCCAAGGGATCGGGGGGTGATGGGGATGGAGCTGGTAGAGATCAGGAACAAGTCCACCGAGGAGCTATTGAAGCTGGCCGAGGATCTGGGCGTGAACGGCGTGGGGGACCTCGGCCTCTACGAGCTCCAGGTGGCCATCATGAGGGTCTTCGCCGAGAGGGAGCAGTTGGAGGCCGAGGGGATCCTGGAGATCATGCCCGAGGGCTACGGCTTCTTGCGGGACAAATCCTGCCTCCCCTCCCGGTACGATATCTACGTCTCTCCCTCCCAGATCAAGCGCTTCGGCCTGAAGAACGGGGACGTGATCCGGGGCTTGGTGCGGCCGCCCAAGAACGATGAGCGGTACTTCGCCCTATTGCGGGTCCTGGAGGTGGATGGAAAGGATCCGGAGGAGATCCGCAAGCGAAAGGATTTCCACGAACTCACCCCCCTGCACCCCAACGAACAGTATATACTGGAGCACGACCCTGAGGAGCTTTCCACCCGCATGATCGATCTCTTCGCCCCCATTGGGAAGGGACAGCGGGGCCTCATCGTCTCACCACCCAAGGCCGGCAAAACCACCCTCCTCAAGCACATCGCCCAGGGGATCGAGGCCAATTACCCCGAGGTGAAGCTGATGATCCTCCTGGTAGCGGAGCGGCCGGAGGAGGTGACCGATTTCCGCCGTTCGGTGAAGCACGCCGAGGTGGTGGCCGCTACCTTCGACATGGAGCCCCATCACCACACCCGGGTGGCAGAGCTCGTCACCGCCGAGGCCAAGCGCCTGGTGGAGGTGGGCTACGATGTGGTGATCCTCATGGACTCACTGACGCGCTTGGCCCGGGCCTACAACCTCTCCATCACCCCCTCGGGAAAGCTCCTCTCGGGGGGAATCGATCCCACGGCCCTCTACAAGCCGAAGGAGTTCTTCGGCGCGGCCCGGAATATCGAGGAGGGGGGATCCCTCACCATCATCGCCACGGCCCTCATCGACACCGGGTCCCGCCTGGACCAGGTGGTTTTCGAGGAGTTCAAGGGCACGGGGAACATGGAGCTCGTGCTCAACCGGGAACTCGCCAACCGCAGGATCTTCCCGGCCATAGACCTCCTGCAGTCGGGGACGAGAAAAGAGGAACTCCTGCTTCCCCCGGATGTCCTTCGCAGGGTGTGGATCCTGCGGAAACTCATCTCCGAGATGGAGCCAGCGGTGGCATTGGAGTTCATCAAGCAGAAGATGCTACAGACCAAGGACAACAGGCAGTTCCTGGAGCTGATGAACAGTGAGTAGGGAGTTCCTGGCGGCCCTGCTTCTGCTTTTCCTCTTGCCTCTGCTTCTCTATCCCTATCTCCCCCACGAGGAAATCCGTGGGGACGCGGGCGGTCCCTTGGGGATATCGGCCCGGGGTGTCTACACCAGCTATCGAGTGCGCCCGGGCGATACCCTCGCCGGAATCGCCCGGAGGTATGGGATCCCCTTGGAGTACCTCCAAGCGAGCAACGGGATCGCCGATCCCAAGAGGCTACGGGCTGGGGAGGTCATCCTCCTCCCCCGAGGAGGGGTTCTCCACGTGGTGAAGCCCGGGCAGAGCCTCGAGGATATCTCCGCCTCCTACGGGGTGGATCCGGTGGAGATCCTGGAGGCGAACGGGGTGCCCCGTGAGCTCTCGCCGGGACAGAGGATCCTGATTCCCTCCCCGAGGACCATCCCCTGGCTTGAGGCCCTGAAGCTCGGCTGGAGCCCGGGGGCGACTTTCGTCTGGCCCCTCAAGGGGCGGCTTACCTCCCTCTTTGGGCCCAGGATCCACCCCATCTATCACACGCCCGATTTCCATACCGGCATTGACCTCGCTGTCCCGGTGGGGACCCCGGTCCACGCGGCAGCCGCCGGCAAGGTGGTCCAGGCCGGCTGGCAAGGGGGGTATGGGCTGTTGCTGGTGATCGACCACGGCAACGGCCTCTCCACCTATTACGGCCACCTCTCCGAGGTCCTAGTGCGTGTGGGGCAGTTCGTGGAGCAGGGACAGGTGGTGGCCCGCTCGGGGAACACCGGCCTCTCCACTGGGCCGCATCTCCATTTCGAGATCCGGCGCTTCGGCGAACCGGTGGATCCGCTGCCGTGGCTTCCCTGATCGCTGTACGCGGGGGGAATCCCCTGGAGGGGGAGGTGAAGGCCTCCGGGGCGAAGAACGCGGCCCTGCCGGCCATCGTTGCTTCCCTGCTCACCGAGGAGCCCTTGGTGCTCTCGGGGGTGCCCAGGCTCCTGGACGTGGAGACCCAGCTTTCCCTGGTGGAAGCGCTGGGGAAGGAGGTCCGCTGGGAGGGCCAGCGGGTGGTCATCTCCGGGGCCCTCTCACGGGATGAGGCCCCAGCGGAGATCGTCTCCCGGATGCGGGCCTCCTTCCTGGCGTTGGGGCCGATCGTAGTGCGTTTGGGTCGGGCTCGGGTGCCTCTGCCCGGGGGCTGCGTGCTGGGGGCGAGGCCGGTGGACCTGCACCTTCACATATTGGAGCGCTTGGGGGCCTCCGTCGAGCTCAGGGACGGTGTGGCCTCGGCCCGAGTTGGGAGGATGCGGGGACGGAGGATCTGGCTCCGTTATCCCTCGGTGGGTGCCACTGAGCAAGCTCTCTTGGTCGGAGCCGTGATCCCGGGGGAGACGGAGGTCGTGAACCCGGCCCGGGAGCCGGAGGTCGCCGATCTGTGTGGGCTCCTGCGGTGCATGGGGGCTGAGGTGGAGGTGAGGCCGGACAGGATCATCGTCCGGGGCAGGAGGGAGTTGCGGGGGTGCGAATACAGGATCATCCCGGATCGAATCGAAGCTGGAACCTATCTTCTGGCCGGGGCCATCACCCGGGGCCGGGTGCGGGTGGAGGGAGCGGTCCCGGAACACATGGATGCCCTGATCGCCCTCCTGGAGGAGAGTGGCCTGGAGGTATCCCGGGGCGAGGGAGGGGTGGAGGTGGATGCCCGCGGGCGGTCCTGGGTTGGGATCGAGGTGGAGACCGCGCCGTACCCCGGCTTCCCCACGGACCTCCAACCCCCCTTGACCGCCTTCCTCACCCTGGCCCAGGGGAAGAGCATCCTGCGGGAGACGGTGTTCGAGTCGCGGTTCGGCCATGTGGGGGAACTCTTACGGATGGGAGCCCGGATCGGGGTTCACGACAGGACCATCTCGGTACAGGGTGTGGCGGAGCTCAAAGGGGCTGATCTCAGGGCTACGGATATCCGTGCCGGGGCCGCCCTGGTCCTGGCGGCCCTGGCGGCCCAGGGCACCTCACGGATCTCGGGGGTGGAACACATCCGCCGCGGCTACGAGAATATATTAGGGAAGTTGGCCCTCCTCGGGGCCGAAGTATGGGAAGAGGAAAGCGCTACCTGATCGAGGATTACCTCGGCCGGAGGGCCCGGGTTTACGGCGATGAGCGGGCCATCCTGGTGGGGATCATCCCCCCGGGGGTCGGGGGCGCCGAGGAGTGGGAGACCTTCGGGGAATTACGGGCCCTGGCTTACACCGCCGGTGTCTCGATCCTGGGGCACCTCGTCCAGCGCCGGGCCCGTCCCGATCCCGCCACCTTCATCGGGAAGGGCAAGGTCCGGGAACTACGGGCCCTGGCTGAGGCCCTGGCGGCCGATACCGCCATCTTCAACGATGAGCTCTCGCCGGATCAGGCGCGCAACCTGGAGGAGCTCACCGGCCTGAAGATCATCGATCGGACGCAACTCATCCTGGACATCTTCGCCCAGCGAGCTGGAACCAAGGAAGCGGAGCTGGCGGTGGAGCTGGCGCAGCTGGAGTACCTGCTCCCACGGATGCGGGGTTGGGGGCAGGCCCTCACCAACCCCGGCGGAGGGATCGGTACCATGGGCCCTGGGGAAACGAAGCTGGAGATCGAGCGGCGCAAGATCCGCCGACGCATCCAGCGGATACGTCGTGAGCTCGTGGAGGCCGATAGGATCCGTGCCACCCGCCGCAAACGGCGCCAGCGTAGCGGGATCCCCCTGGTGGCCATCGTGGGCTACACCAACTCCGGCAAATCCACCCTCTTCAAGCGCCTCACCGGCGAGGAGGTGCTGATCGAGGACAAACTCTTCGCCACATTGGATACCGTGGTCCGCCGGATGGATCTGGGCGGGGGGCGGTGGGTGTTGGTGGCCGATACCGTGGGGTTCATCCGCAAGCTCCCCCACTCCCTCATCCCCGCCTTCCGGGCCACCATGGAGGCCGCCCGGGAGGCCGATCTCCTGCTGAACGTCCTGGACGCCTCCTCCCCTCGGATACTGGAGCACTTGCGGGCGGTGGAGCGGATCCTGGCGGAGGAGGTCTTCTCCCCCGGGGAGGAGCGCCCCCCGATCCTGCATGTCCTGAACAAGGTGGACCTGGTACGCGATCCGGCCCAGGAGGAGCTCCTGGCCCAAGCCCGAGCTGAGCTCTCCCGACACGTCTCCATCTCCGCCCGAAACGGATGGAACCTGGATGGCCTCCGCGAGGAGATTGCTCGGATCCTGAGCTCCCGATGGGCGGAGGTAGAATTCCTCATTCCCTACGAGCGTTCGCATCTCCTGCGGAGTCTAGGGGATATGGGGCAACTACGGGTCCTGGGCTCCCGGGACGGAGGGATCACTGCTCGCCTGGTCCTGCCTCGAGAGGAACTCCCTAAACTGGAGGCTTTCCGGGATCTCATCGTCCGGACCGTGGACTAAGGGCGTGGGGCAGATGGTTTTGGGTAATGAGATCTGGAAGTACGGCCTCTTCCTGGGGGCCCTGGTCCTGGCGGCCCTCTTTCATTTTGGGCTGCGCTGGTCCTGGCGTCTCTTCCTGAGGCGCTTCCGCCTGGAGCCGGGCACGGAGAAGGCCCTGCGTTCCCTCGCCAACCGCCCCTTGGGGGCCCTGTTGTACTTGCTCGCCACCTGGGCCGGTGTCAGGGTCTTTGTCCTGCCGGAGCCCGCTTGGCAGGTCCTGCATGGCCTCTTCATCACCACCATCACCGTGGTGGCTCTTTATTTCCTCACCAAGCTCCTGGACGTCCTCTTTTCCATCTGGAGGGAGCATGCCCGCCGCACGGAGACCAGGCTGGATGACCAGGTGATCCCCATCCTTTCCAAGGTCACCAAGTTCTTCATCTGGACGGTTGGGATCCTCCTCATCCTCCAGAACCTCGGGTATAACGTGACTAGCCTCCTGGCTGGTCTGGGGATCGGCGGGTTGGCCGTTGCTCTGGCGGCCCAGGACACCCTCACGAACTTCTTCGGCGCCCTGGCGATCCTCGTGGACCGTCCCTGTCACGTGGGGGATCGGGTCCAGGTGGAGGATGTGGACGGCACGGTGGAGGCCATCGGCCTGCGCTCCACCAGGATCCGTACCCTGGATGGGACCTTGGTCTCAATCCCCAACAGGATGTTGGCCAATGCCAAGATCAATAACATCGCCAAGAGGCCCACCATCAAGAACATGTTCACCGTAGGCGTCACCTACGACACCTCTTATGAGAAGCTCCAGGAGGCCCTCCGGATCCTGCGGCAGATCCTGGGGGAGCATCCGAGCACCGATCGCTTTTGGGTTTACTTCAAGGAGTTCGGTCCTTATTCCCTGAACATCCTAGTGGTTCATTGGTGCAAACACACCGATTATGAGAAGTTCCTCCAGGCCACCGAGGAGATCAACCTGGAGATCAAGCGCCGCTTCGAGGAAGCGGGGATCGAGTTCGCCTTCCCCACACAGACGATACAACTCGAGGGGCTGCCTCCCTTCAAGCCTTCTTGAGCTCCTCCCAGGGGATCTCAGCCCTGGTCCCATCGGGTCGTTCCACCAGGGCCACCTCCCGGAAGATGTTGTAACCCACGATCCTCCCCTCTAGCTCCCCTCTGTGCACCTTGGTCCCCACCTTGGGAAGTCCCTCCAGAAGCGAGCGGTATTGGGCGTGTTCGAAGGCCAGACAACAGCGCAGCCGACCGCAGAGGCCGGTGAGGCGCTGCGGGGCCATGGTGAGGCTCTGTTCGGTGGCCATACGCACCGAGATGGGCTGGAAGTCCTTCAGGAACGTGTGGCAGCACAGGACACGGCCACAGACCCCGATCCCCCCCACCAGCTTGGCGGCATCTCGGGGCCCGATCTGCCGGAGCTCTACCCTGGCCTGAAAGGCCTGGGAGAGGCGTCGTACCAGTTCCCGGAAATCCACGCGTTGGGGTGCCACGAAGAAGAGACGCACGAAGTTCCCCTTGAGGCTCTGTTCCGCAGCCACGAAGCGCATGGGGAGTTTGAGCGCCCGGGCCTCCCGTTGGGCCTGTCGCCGCCTGTCCTCAGCCACCTGGAGGCTGATGCGGTGGGCCCGGAGATCCGCGTCGCTGGCCCGGCGCAGGAGACGTCCGTGGGGCTCACCTTCGCCCGCCTCCCGCAGGATCTGCACCAACCAGCAGTTCTTCCCCTCCTTTTCCACCCAGACCTCACCCTGGGCCGCCTCCTCAGGTGCCACGGTCCGATAGAATTCGGGCCAGGAGACCATCTTCTTCACCAGCAATAACCGCTCTTGGGCCAAAGCAGTACCACCTCCACCAACAACCGCAGGTTGGCGTTATCCCTGATCTCCCCAGGGGATAGGGAGAGTTTCCGTTCCAAGAAACGCCGTCCCTCCTCCCGGGGACAGAGTCCCTTCCCTCCCTCCCGCAGGAAGAGGAGGTATTCCCAGAGGAAATCCATGGTCACCTCTCGGCCGGCCTGGGCCAACCGCTCCGCTGCCTGGGTCACCTGGGATAGGGAGATCTCGCGGAGCTTCCCCAGGATCTCCCGGGCCGCCGCTCGGCGGCGGATGGGATCCCGGTGGTAGCCCTGAAAACGGGCGAGGAGCTCTTCCCAAGATAGCGTGGACATCTCCGCCACTGCCTCTTCCCATTCCTCCAGTGGACGTCGCCTCTCCCCCAGGAAGGGCCCGAGTTCCGGCAGGCGGTCCGCCACCAGTTCCAGGAGGAACCCTACCTCCTCCTCGGAGTACCCGTTTCCCCGGAGCGCCTCTGCCCATGAATCCCTTTCCTCAGCGGTCCAGACCGTGCGGCAGCGAGAACGGACCGTGGGGATGATGGCATCCCGGTCCCGGCCGAAGAGGACGAAGCGCAGATAAGGGGGACTCTCCTCCAGGGACTTCAGCAGGGCACTCGCTGCCTCCGGGGAGAGCTTCTCCGCGGGTCCCACCAGGACCACCTTCACCGGGGCACGTACCGGGGCGTAACGGGACCAGGCGATGGCGCGGCGCACGGCCCCAATGCCGATGGTCCTCCCCTCCGGGGAGAGGATCAGGAGGTCGGGATCCTCCCAGGAACCGCTCCCCAAAAGCCCCCTGGCTGCCTCCTCTGCGGCCTGGGATGCGGCGGTCCCCAGGAAGAGAAGCGGTGTATTACGTGCCATAGCGGGACAAGGTTACCCCTTCTCGGCCGGCTGGTGGAGGCGAGCGGATTCGAACCGCCGACCTCCTGCTTGCAAAGCAGGCGCTCTCCCACTGAGCTACGCCCCCTCGATCGGGGAAATCCTACAGGGTATGACCTTCCCCTCGCAAGGGCTCACACCTTGGAGAGCCAGTGGCCCAACTTCTCCTTCTTGGTCTTCAAGTAGCGGCGGTTGTAGGGATTGGGCTCGATCTCGATGGGGATGTGCTCCACGATCTCGAGGCCGTAGCCGGAAAGGCCCACCACCTTGCGGGGGTTGTTGGTCAAAAGGCGCATCCTCCGCACCCCCAGATCCACCAGGATCTGGGCGCCGATCCCGTAATCCCTGAGGTCCGGGGGGAAGCCCAGGCGAAGGTTGGCCTCCACCGTATCCAGGCCTTTGTCCTGGAGTTCGTAGGCACAGACCTTGTTCCCCAGGCCTATCCCCCGGCCCTCCTGGCGCATGTAGAGAAGCACCCCCTTCCCCTCCCGCTCGATCATCTCCATGGCAGTGTGGAGCTGGTCCCCGCAGTCGCAGCGCAGCGATCCAAAGGCATCCCCGGTGAGACATTCAGAATGGACCCGGACCAAGACCGGCTCTTCTCCCGAGATCTTCCCCTTCACCAGGGCCACATGCTCCTGCCCGGTGAGGAGATCCCGGTAGGAGACGATGCGGAAATGCCCGTATTTCGTGGGGAGGTCCGCCTCAGCCACCCGTTCCACTAGTTTCTCCCGACGCTTACGGTAAGCGATGAGATCGGCGATGGTGATCAAGGGGATACCATGGGTCTCCGCCAAGGCCTGGAGGTCCGGGAGGCGGGCCATGGAGCCATCCTCGCGCATGATCTCACAGATCACCCCCACCGGCTGGAGACCGGCCAACCGGCACAGGTCCACAGCGGCCTCGGTGTGTCCAGCCCGCCGCAGCACGCCTCCCTCCTGTGCGATCAAGGGGAAGACATGTCCTGGACGGACGAAATCATCGGGACGGGATGAGGGGTCGGCCAGGAGCCTGATGGTACGGGAGCGATCCTGTGCCGAGATCCCGGTGGAGATTCCCTCTTTCGCGTCCACGGACACTGTGAAGGCGGTGCCGTGGTGTCCCCTCGGGGGATCGACCATGGGGGGGAGGTCCAAGCGCTCTGCCCATTCCCTGGGCATGGGCACGCAGATCAGACCCCGGGCCTCCTTGGCCATGAAATTGATGGCCTCGGGGGTGGCGAACTGGGCGGCCATTACCAGATCGCCCTCGTTCTCCCGGTCCTCGTCGTCCACCACGATCACCATCCGCCCTCGGCGGATGGCCTCAATTGCCTCTTCGATATGGGCGAAGTTCATTTCCCCCTCCATCCCCGCAGGTATTTGGCCAGGACATCGAACTCCAGGTTCACTCCGCTCCCCAGCCGTTTGAAGCGCAGGTTCGTGTGCTCCCAAGTATAGGGGATGATGGCCACTCGGAAGGAGCCCCGTGCCGGCGAGAAGGGGGTGAGGCTGATCCCGTCCACCGCCACCGATCCCTTTTCCACCACGAGGGCGTCGTACCGCGGTGGGTACTCTATCAGGAGCTCCCATCCCCCGGGTACCTCCCGCACGGCCCCGATCCGCCCCACGGTGTCCACGTGTCCCAACACCAGATGTCCTCCCAAGGGGTCCCCCAACCGCAGGGCGGGCTCCAGGTTCACCCTCTCCCCGGGGCGGAGCTCCCCCAGGGCCGTTCGGTCCCATGTCTCGGGGGAGACCTGGAAGCGGAGCCGGCCTGCCTGGGCCTCCATCGCGGTGAGACAAACCCCGTTCACGGCGATACTATCCCCTTCCTTCGGGAAGGGGAGGAGGCCCGAGGCTTCCACCAAGAGGTTGTCCCTACCCCGGGCGAGCACAGTTCCCAAACAACGTACGATCCCAGTGAACACCTCTCAATAAGTCTAAGGGGGAAAGAGCCTGAGGCAACCGTTTGGGTTATCATCCAAGTCCCGGCCTGGAGGGGGAAGATGCGGATCGTGCTCC
>CAYTCK010000016.1:0-17244 GCA_964436445.1 uncultured Thermotogaceae bacterium
AGGACGGAATGAAGGGCTTGCAGGAGGGAGCCCTCCGGGGCCCCCGGAATATCGGCGGTGAGCTCCCAGACGGCCGCCCCCAGGAGCCCTTGTGCCTTGATATAGCGGGCCTTGAGGGCCACGCTCTCCTGATCCTCGTAGCTGATGAAGATATCCCCGTTGAAGAGCCAAGGGACCAGGGCCTCGGGGTGGAAGTGTTTCCGGAATGGACGTTCGTAGTGGGCGGCTATGTCCCAGAAGCTCAGGTTACCGGGCTCTTTTGTTCCGGGACCGGGACCGGCCGCCGGCTGGTAGAGACCCTCGTTCTCGTCCTGTACTCCCCTCCAACTGTGGCCGTAGAAGGGAATCCCCAGGAGGATCTTCTCCGGAGGAACGCCGGCGGCGAGGTAGTTGCGGACCGTGCCGTCCACGGTGTAGTCCACCGGGTTCGGGGAGGGATCGGAGGCCGTGGGGTAAAGGGGGGCATTGAAGTTGGTGACCTTCTCCCAGGGACCGTGGAAGTCGTAGGCCATGACGATGATGAAGTCTACGTACTGGGCGATACGGGCAAGCTCCGTGTTGCGGAAGATGAAGTTGGGGTTCGCTCCACCGGCGATGGAGAGGAAGTAGTACTTTCCCCGCCGTGCCCCGAGTTCATCCAGTCGGCGGCGAAGTTCCCGGACGAGGAGAGTGAAATTGCGTTTGTCCGCGGGATCGCCCCGAAAGGATCCGCCCTCCACGGGGAACTCCCAGTCGAGGTCTATCCCCTCGAAGATCCCGTTGTCCAAAAGGAGGGAAACGCAGGAGTCGGCGAAGGTCCCTGGGGAACGGGCGGCCCGGGTGAACCAACGGGATCCCGTCCAGCCCCCCACCGATACCAGGAACTTAAGCCCCGGATAGCGGGCCTTCAGTGACGCCAGGCGCGCGAACCCATCCTGGATATCGTCCTGTAGATCGCCGGGGGAGCAAAGTCCCTTGGGGCTCACGCCAGCGAAGGCGTAGATAACGAAGGTGAGTTTGCTCCCGTCTATTATCCGGGGGTCGAAATCGGACCAGGCCGGGAGGTACCCGGCGATCACCCGCCCCAAGGGTAGCGGCGGGGCCTGTGGCGCGGCCAAGGCGAAAAGGAGGGAAAAGAGGATCCCTGGAGCCGCCAACGCCAAGAAGGGAGCCCTCATCGCAGGGCGATTCTAGCGGGAAGGGGATACCACGGATAATATCCCTGTGATGGGTGGTGGAAAGCGCCCCGGCGTGCCGGAGAGTATCCTCCGGACGACCCTTCGTTTCATCGGGATGTGCCTCGGGATCGCCACGGTAGCTTTGGGTCTCATATTCGGGCTGGGATACTTCGCTGGGATCAGGGATCCCAAGGGCTTTAGCGATATCCTGAGTGGGATTTCCCTTGCCCTCTTCTTGGCCGGCGCCCTCTCCCTGTTCGGTGGGACCAAGTGGAGGGCCTACATGACCACGAGCTATGGCTCCTCGGTGGAGGAAACCCCCGCTTTCGGTCGGTTCCGACGGGCGACCCGTGACCTGTGGGGGAGCATACGTTTTGGCCTCGGTGCCTTCCTGATCGGGGCCATCTTCGTGGGGATCGCCGTGTTCCTCTACTTCCACGTTTAGGACTCCCCGAAGACCCGGGGGACGAGGAAGTAGCCGTCCTTCTTCCTGGGCGCGTTCCTCAACGCCTCCTCCTGGGAAAGCGACTCCCGGGGCTTGTCCTCCCGGAGGACGTTCCGTACCCCGGGCAGGGGGTCGTAGGGAGGAACCCCCTCGGTATCCACTTCCTGGAGCCGCTGGAAGTAGGAAATGATCCGCTCCAAATCGTCCTTCAGCCCCTCCCTTTCCTCTGGGGAGAGCTCGAGGCCCGCCAGCTCCTCCAACCGCCGCATCAACTCCGGGGTGATCTCCATCTCACACCTCCAACAGGGCTAGAGAGTCTCCGAAGCGGCGCTCGACTTCATCCGCGAGGTACCGGGGCACGCCACGCTGTGCCAGGGCGAAGGCCTCCCGCCGGGCCGCCTCCAGAAGCCCAAGATCCCTGACGAGGTCCGCCACCTTGAGGCGGGAGACGAAACCGTGCTGGGCAGTGCCCAGAAGATCCCCGGGACCTCGGATCCTCAGGTCCTCCTCCGCGATACGAAAGCCATCGTCCAGATCCCGGAAAGCCGAGAGCCGGCGCCTGGCTTCCTCGGTGGTGGGATCGGCGATGGCGTAACAGACGGCGGGCTGCCCCTTGCGGCCGATCCGCCCCCGCAGCTGATGGAGCTGAGAGAGGCCGAAGCGGTCAGCGTGTTCGATTACGAGGAAGGTGGCATCCGGGACATCGAGCCCCACCTCCACCACAGTAGTAGAGACCAGAAGCCTGATCTTTCCCTCCCGAAACTCCCGCATCACCCGCCTCTTCTCCTCCCCCGGGAGCCGGCCGTGCATCAGCCCCACCCCGGCCCAGCCGAAGCGCTCCGCGAGCTCTCGGTAGGCCGCGGTGGCCGCCCGTAGGTCCATTTCCTCCGACTCCTCCACCAGGGGGAAGACGACATACCCTTTCTCTCCCCGACGCAATCGCTCCTCCACGTCACGGTAGACCTCGTCCCTTTTGGCCTCCGATACCCAGAGGGTCCGCACCTTTTTTTCGGGGATGGGCATCTCTGCCAGGACCGAGACCGAGAATTCGCCGTACAAGGTCAGAGCCACGGTACGGGGGATGGGGGTGGCTGACATCACCAGGAGGTTCGTTCCCTTCCCTTTCCGGGTCAAAGCCTCCCGCTGGACCACGCCGAAGCGGTGCTGCTCATCGATCACGGCCAGCCCCAGGTCCTTGAACTCCACTCCTTCCTGGAACAGGGCGTGGGTCCCCACCAGGACATGGATCTTCCCGCGAGCAAGCTCCCCTAGGATCCGCTCCCTCTCCCTTCCTCGGGTCCCCCCGAGCAGGAGCTCCACCCGGATGGGGAGCTCCTGGAGGAGCTCTTGGAAGATCAAGAAGTGCTGTTCGGCCAGGATCTCGGTGGGGGCCATCACCGCCGCCTGTGCCCCGGCGGAGACGGCCATGACACACGCCCCGGCCGCCACCACCGTCTTCCCCGAACCTACGTCCCCCTGAAGGAGACGCATCATGGGGTAAGGGGCCTCCAGATCCCGGGCGATCTCCTCCAAGGCCCGATGTTGGGAAGGGGTGAGGGAGAAGGGGAGCCCCTCCAAGAAGCGTTCCAACATCGCCCTATCCACCCGCAGGGATCTCCCCCCGGCCCGTTGCCACTCCCTCTTCCGCAGGGCAAGGCCCAGCTGCAGGAGGAAGAGTTCCTCGAAGGCCAAGGTTCTCCGGGCCGCTCGGAACTCCTCCAACCCCCGGGGAAAGTGGATGGCCCGGATGGCCTCCCTCCGGGGGAGGAGACCGTTCCGGCGACGCACCTCCTCAGGGAGGAGATCCAGGATATCCCCGGCAAGGCGCTTCAGATTCCGGCGGATAAGGGACCGGATGGTGGCCTGGGAGAGCCCCTCCGTGGTGGGATAGATGGGGACCAATCCCCCGATCCGATCCCCCTCACCGGCGGGCTCCCAGACGGGGTTTTCCATCTGGCGCTCCCCGAAGCGGATCTGCACCTTGCCGAAGAAGGCGTACTCTTTGCCCTGTTCTATCTCGTCCCAGACCCAAGGCTGATTGAACCAGATGGCGAACATAACGCCGCTTCCATCGTCCACGGCCGCCTTCAGTATTTCCAGATTGGGGCGGACCTTTATCCTGGACTTGGTACGTACGACCCCCTGGATGGAGACCGTCTCGCCATCGGCGATGTCGGCGATCCTCTTTTTGAGGGAACGATCCTCGATGCGTCGGGGGAAGAGGGTGAGGAGATCCTCCAGGGTCTCCACTCCCAGCTTCCGCAGGAGGGAGGCGGTCCTTTTTCCCACCCCTACAGCCTCCTGGATCGGGGAACGGAGCTTCAGGAGTTTGTTGGCCACCTCCGCCTCCAGGGCGGCCTCGAGCTTGCGGAGGGCCAAGGCCCGTCCCTCAGGGTCCATGGAGGCGTAACCGGCGATATAGCGCGATCCCTGGGGCCAATGGCGCCTCAGAAAGGCCTCCAGGCCCCCGATCACCGCCCGATCCCGGAAGCCGCCCCGACGCTCCAGGGCGATGACCTTCTCGATGAGCCTCCAGGAGGGCTCGTGCTTTGTGGTAACGGACATATCCACCTATAATACTTGGCCTTTTGCAAGAGACAAGGATGATCAGGATTTATCCCGATCCGATATTGCGCCGAAGGGCATCCCCAGCCCGTCCAGGGACCCCGGAGACGGAGGCGGCCATCGCCGCACTGAGGGCTGAGTTCGACCCGGAGCGGGCCCTGGGCCTGGCCGGCCCCCAGGTGGGACATCCCCTACGGGTGGTGATGGTGAACCTGAGCGACGACGAAGCCCCCAGGGTCCTCCTCAACCCGGAGATCGTGGAGCGCTCCCCGGAGCTGGAGGTGGACACCGAGGCCTGCCTCTCACTGCCGGGCCTGGAGGCCGAGGTGGCCCGGGCCGCCTGGGTACGGGTGCGGGCCCAGGACGAGGGGGGAAGAGACGTCCTCCTGGAGCTCGAGGGCCTGGACGCCCGGCTCCTGCAGCACGAGGTCGATCACCTGGACGGGATCCTTTTCATCGACCACCTGCCGACTAGGGAACGCCGGGAGCTCCTTCGTCGCTACCGGGAGGTGAGGGAGTCTTCTGCCCCCGGATCGTCTTCGCGGGAACGGGGCGGTTCGCGACCCGCCCTTTGAAGGCCCTGAGCGAACGGAACTGGGTGGTTGGGGTTATCACCCAGCCGGACCGCCCCGCTGGTCGTGGCCTGAGGCTCACGTCTCCACCGGTGAAGGGGTTGGCGTTGGAACTGGGTCTACCCCTGCTGCAGCCCGCCTCCATCAACGCCCCTGAGGCTCTGGAGTGGCTTTCGGCCCTCGCGCCGGATCTCCTGGTGGTGGCAGCCTTCGGCCAGATCCTGCGGGAGGCGGTTCTCTCGCTGCCGGGAAAGGGATGTATCAACATCCATGCTTCCCTTCTACCCAAATACCGGGGCGCGGCTCCCATCAACTGGGCCATCATCAACGGGGAAACCTGGACCGGGGTCACCACCTTCCTCATGGATCCCGGCCTGGATACGGGTCCCATCCTCCTGCAGCGGGCGACCCGCATCGGTCCGGAGGAGACGGCCGGGGAGTTGGAGGAGCGCCTCTCCCGCATGGGCGCGGAGCTCATCGTGGAGACAGTGGAGGGCTACCTTAAGGGGACGCTGCGACCGAAGCCTCAGCCCCGGGAGGGGAGCTACGCCCCCAAGATCCGGCGGGAGCACACCCGCATCACCTGGGAAAGAAGCTCCCAGGAGGTCCACAACCTGGTGCGCGGTCTGAATCCGTCCCCGGGAGCCACCACCTCCTTCCGGGGCAAGGCCATAAA
This sequence comes from uncultured Thermotogaceae bacterium, assembly GCA_964436445.1. GTDB lineage: Bacteria > Bipolaricaulota > Bipolaricaulia > Bipolaricaulales > Bipolaricaulaceae > CAYTCK01. Next base: position 5,416 of record CAYTCK010000016.1, read on the forward strand.
AATCTGGCGGACCCGTCCCCTTCCCCTGGGGGAAAATGCCGCACCGGGGGAGATCCTCCCTGAGCGCAGGCGGCTCCTCGTGGCCACTGGATCGGGGGCGGTGGAGGTGCTTCAGCTCCAGTTTCCCGGGAAGCGTGTCATCGCCGGGATCGATTTCCTGAACGGGTATCGGCCCAAGCCCGGAGAGCGGTTTATTTGACAAGCAGCAGGGGCCGAACTACCCTGTCCGCCGGGAAGATGGCGGAGCACAGATCCAAGGGGAAGAAGCCCTCCCGGAACGGTGATAACGATATCTTACCGGAGGATTTACGGGGACTGAGCTCCCGTGTGCTCGTCAAGGACGCGCTGTTGCGGTTACAGGGCTTGGTGTTGGACGGGAGCAAGGAGGTCCAACAGGCGGCCTTTCGGGCCATCGGAAACCTCTTGGCGGAGCGTTTCTCCGAGGTCTACCCTCTCCTTTTCCCCTGGGTGGAGAGCGACGAGCCCCGGGTGCGCCGGGCGGTAGCCGTTGCCATCTGGATGGCCGCCCGACCCCAGCGCTACGACATGGCCGAGCCCCTGCTCAAGCTGGTGGAGCTCTTGTTGCCTGACCGGGAGGATGAGGTACGTTGGCAAGTGGGACCCAAGGCCATCGCCAAGGGGCTCCTCATCCATTACCCCGACGATACCTTTGAATACCTGATGAAGTGGTCGACTTCCCACGACGAGCAGGTGCTCTGGAACGTGGCCATGGGGCTCTCGGGGGCGGCCCAGGTGGGTTTGACCAGCAAGGCCCTGATCATCCTGCGGCGCCTTGCCCTGGACGAGCGCCGCTACGTCTGGCGGGCGGTGGCCTCCGCCATGTGGCGCCTGGGGCGGCGGACCCCGGAGCGGGTGCTGGCCGAGCTCAGGCTCTGGCTTTCCGACGAGGACAGGGCCCACGTGGCCCGGGTGGCCCTGCGCCATATCTAGGGTTGACCGCCGAATCCCCTCGGGGGAAAGTAATTGTGGCCAAGGGCAAGGAAGGGCCCCTGCGCCGCTTCCATCCCTGGGTCTACGCCGGATCCATTCAGCGGGTCCAGGGGAGCCCGGAGCCCGGGGATCTGGTGGATGTGGTGGATCAGCGGGGGAACTTCCTGGGCAGGGGTTATTACAATCCACACTCTCAGATCCGGGTGCGGATCCTCACCTTCATCGCCCGGCGGGTGGATGAGTCTTTCTGGGGAGAGCTTCTGGAGCGGGCTGTGGCCGGGAGGGAGCGTCTCCACGACCTGAGCGACGCCGTACGGCTGGTGAACGCCGAGTCCGACGGGATTCCCGGTCTCATCGTGGACCGCTACGGGGACTTCCTAGTGCTTCAGGCCCTCACCCTGGGGATCGAGCGTCGCAAGGAGCTCCTGGTCGGGCTTCTGGCGGAGATCCTCTCGCCGGCCGGGATCTACGAACGCTCCGATGTGGGTGTTCGGGCCCTGGAGGGGCTGGAGCCGGCTACGGGGACGCTTTTCGGCGAGGAACCACCACCGAAGCTCCGTATCCGGGAGGGAAAGGCCGCCTTCTACGTGGACATCCGCCATGGTCACAAGACCGGTTTCTACCTGGACCAGCGTCGCAACCGCCTCCTTGTTGGAGAGATCGCCCAGGGGCGGGAGGTACTCGACGTCTTCTGTTACACCGGGGCCTTCGGGGTGCATGCTGGCCTGGGGGGAGCCCGCTCCGTCCTCTTCGTGGAGGATTCCGCCAAACACCTGCGTTGGGCCCGGGACCACCTGGTCCTCAACGGCCTACGGGAGCTCCGTGCCGGCTTCATCGCCGGGAACGCCTTCCGAGAGCTCAGGCGTCTGTACCGTGAACGCCGGCAGTTCGACCTGGTGATACTGGACCCGCCGAAGTTCGCCCGGAACGCCGCCGAGGTGGAGGACGCCCTGCGGGGTTATAAGGACGTCAACATCCTCGGGATGCGGCTTTTGCGCCCGGGGGGGTATCTTTTCACCTTCTCCTGCTCCGGCCACGTCGCCGAGGAGCAGTTCCTGCGAGCGGTGATGGCGGCCGGGGTCGATGTCCGCCGGGAAGCCAGGATCCTGCGTTGTCTCCACCAGGACGAGGACCATCCCGTTGGCCTCTCTTTCCCGGAAGGTGCCTACCTCAAGGGGTTCCTGATACAGGTTTTCTGATCCTTGCGGGCCGGGGATCCCCGATGGTACCCTGTGGGGCATGACGGAAGCGTTGGAGAAGATCCTGAAGCTCCTGGAGAGGAAGGAAGCAGAGCTTGCGGAGCTCGAACGCAAGCTCGCCGATCCCGCTCTGGCCGGAACCCCTGAGTTCGCCGAGCTCTCCCGCCGTTACGGGGAGCTTTTGGAGCTCGTGCGCAAGGGGAGGGAGTTGCGCCGGCTCGCCCAGGAGGTGGCCGAGGAGCGGGAGCTCCTGGAGACGGGCGAGGATCAGGCCCTACAGGAGGAGCTCCGGGCCGCGCTTGCCCAGGACGAGGAGAGACTTCAGCGCCTCCTGAAGGAGATCACGGGGATGCTCCTTCCCAGACGGCTTGAGGACGATAAAAACGCCATCGTGGAGATCCGGGCTGGGGCCGGCGGGGAGGAGGCGGCCCTGTTCGCCGCGGATCTCTTTCGGATGTACGTCCGCTACGCTGAGCGCAAGGGCTGGAAGGTCAAGGTCCTGGATTCCCATCCCACGGATCTCGGGGGGTACAAGCAGATCACCTTCGTGGTGGAGGGAAAGGGGGCCTACGGGAGGCTTCGGTATGAATCCGGCGTGCACCGGGTGCAGCGGGTGCCGGTCACCGAATCCTCCGGTAGGATCCATACCTCCACCGCCACGGTGGCGGTGCTCCCGGAGATGGGGGAGGTGGAGGTGGAAATCCGGCCCGAAGACCTCCGGATCGAGACCTTCCGGGCAGGGGGGCCAGGCGGACAGCACATGCAGAAGAACGAGACGGCGGTCCGCATCACCCATATCCCCACCGGGATCACCGTCTCCTGCCAGGACGAACGTTCCCAGTACCAGAACAAAGTCCAAGCTCTCAGGATCCTCAGGGCCCGGCTGTGGGAGATCCGGGAGAGGGAACGCCAGCGGGAGCTCCAGGAGAAACGCCGGCGCCAAATCGGGTCCGGGGATCGCTCGGAGAAGATCCGCACTTACAACTTCCCCCAGAACCGGGTCACGGACCACCGCATCAACTTCACCACCTACAGGCTACAGGAGGTCCTGGACGGTGATTTGGACATCCTTACTGAACCCCTGTTCGCCGCAGAGCTCGCGGCCTTCCTGGAGGGCACCCCGGTCTGAGCTAGCCGGGGTTGAAGAGGGCCCGGGCCCGCCAGAAGTATTCCCCCCCGGAGGCCAAGGCCAGGGCCAGGGCCAGGTAGAGGAAGGCCTGACGCAGAGCGATCCCCCCGGGGCCCAAGCCGAAATACCTCTCCCCCAATACCACCAACACTAGGGCCACCTGGGAGACGGTCTTGGCCTTCCCCAGATGGGAGGCCGGGATGACCATCCCCTCCCCCACCGCCAGGATCCGCAACCCCGTCACCAGGAACTCCCGGGCCAGGATGACGATCACCGGCACCGCCGGCAGATCGCCGAAGCCCACCAACGGGACCAAGGCCGACATAACCAGGATTTTGTCCGCCACTGGGTCCATGAACTGGCCGAAACGGGTGGTCTGCCGTCGGCTTCGGGCGATGTATCCATCCACGGCATCGGTGAAGGCGGCCAGCGAGAAGATCCCCAGGGCCAGGACCTCGAAGACAGGGAGCTGGGAGTAGAGGAAGTAGAGGAACACAGGGATCAAAAGCAGCCTCCCCAGCGTGAGCCCGTTGGGGATGTTCCAGACAGAGCTGCCTGCCATCCGCTCCTGGGCCATCCCTCGAGTTTAACCGGAAAAGCTCAGAGGGCGGAAGAGGCTATTCCCCAAAAAGACACCGGATCCAAGGAGGCGCCCCCCACCAAGGCACCGTCGATATCGGGAAGGCGGAGGAAGTCCCCGGCGTTATCCGGCTTCACCGAGCCGCCGTATTGGATCCTGATCTCCTGGGCCACATCCCCGTAGCGTTCTCGGAGCCAACCCCGGATGTGGGCGGCCATCGCCTGGGCATCCTCGGGATGGGCGGGAACCCCTGTCCCAATGGCCCACACCGGCTCGTAGGCGATCACCACCTCCCGGGCCTTGTCCGGAGAGATACCTCCCAGGGCAAGGGAGAGCTGGCGCTCCACAACCTCCTTGGCCCTTCCAGCCCGCCGCTCCTCCAGCGTCTCCCCCACACAGAGGATTGGCCTCACCCCGGCGTCCAGGGCGGCCTGGAGCTTTGCGGCAATGAAATCGTCGGTCTCCCCGAAGAGACGCCGGCGTTCGGAGTGGCCCACGATCACGTAGGAGATCCCGTACTCGAGGAGCATGGGGAGGGAAACCTCGCCGGTGAAGGCCCCCTCGGGCTCGGGGTGTACGTTCTGGGCTCCCCACTTGATCCTGGTCCCCGCGAGTTCATCCCGCACCGCTCCCAGGGCGGTGAAGGGGGGGAAGATCACGAGTTCCACCCCGGGATCCTTGGGGACCAGCTCCCGCAGACGGCGACAGTAGTCCGCCGCCTCCTGGGAGGTCTTGTGCATCTTCCAGTTCGCGGCCACGATGGGGATACGCACATCTCCTCCTTTCTATTGACCCCAGCTGCGCACGGGCCTTATGATAACCTCCGATGGGGAGGAAAGCGGCCCGTAGAGGAGATGGGTGGTGGTTTTCCGTTCTTTTGTGGATTTTAATCTCCTTCTTGGGCATGCTGGCCTCCGACGTCCCGTGGGGGAAGCTCAAGGGGGTGTTGTTCATGTTGGCACCGATACTCGTGATCATCGTGGTGGTGATCCTCTTTCTGGGGAGCGCCATCAAGATCGTGAGGGAATACGAGCGGGGGGTGATCTTCCGCCTGGGGAGGCTCGTCGGCGCGAAAGGTCCTGGGCTTTTCTTCATCATCCCCATCGTGGACAAGATGGTGAAGGTGGATCTCAGGACCGTCACCCTGGATGTGCCGCCCCAGGAGGTGATCACCCGAGACAACGTCCCGGTGCACGTGAACGCTGTGGTCTACTTCCGGGTGGTGAACCCCACAGACGCGGTGGTGCAGGTGCTCGATTACATCGAGGCCACCCGCCAGATCTCCATGACCACCCTTCGTTCGGTCCTGGGCAGGGTGGAGCTGGACGAGATCCTCTCGGAGCGGGAGAAGCTCAACCAGGAGCTCCAGAAGATCATCGATGAGCACACTGACCCCTGGGGGATCAAGGTGATCACCGTGGAGATAAAGGACGTGAAGATCCCCCAGGACATGCAGCGGGCCATCGCCCGCCAGGCCGAGGCAGAGCGGGAACGGCGTTCCAAGATCATCAACGCCGAAGGGGAACTTCAGGCCGCGGAGAAGCTCCGTCAGGCGGCATCGATCATGCAGCAATCGCCCGGAGCCCTGCAGCTTCGGTATCTGCAGACCCTCTCGGAGATCGCCTCTGAGAACGCTACCACCGTGGTCTTCCCCGTACCCATCGATCTCTTGGAGGCCCTCATGGGACGCAGGGACGAGGGCAGGGGTTGAGGTTCTGTTCCTTGGGAAGCGGTTCCACCGGGAACGCCCACCTGGTGGAGGGCCCCCGGGGGTATGTCCTGGTGGACGCTGGGTTCTCCTGGCGGGGAGTGAGGTCCCGGGCACGGAAGGCCGGGATCGCCCTCGATTCGGTGGAAGCGGTGATCCTCACCCACGAGCACACCGACCACGTCCGGGGGCTGGGCACCCTGGTGCGCCGGGGGGTGCCGGTCTACGGGAGCCGAGGGACTTTGGCCGCCCTGGGGCTCAAAGGCCCCAAGGTCCACCCTCTGGACGGGGAGACGGAGATCGCCGGGCTGCGGGTGAGGTCCTTCCCCCTGCCCCACGACGCTTCCGACCCCCGGGGCCTATGTATCTCCGATGGGGAAGGGGCGGTGGGCATCGTCACCGATCTGGGGAGTATCACCGATGCCGTCCTTTCGGGGCTGCGGGGCTGTGGTGTCCTCCTCTTCGAGGCGAACCACGACCCGGAGCTCCTCCTCGCGGGCCGTTATCCCTGGCACCTGAAGCTCCGGATCATGGGGCCTTTGGGGCATCTTTCCAACGGGGAGGCCGGACGGGCTTTGGCCCTTCTCGCCTCCCGGGGAGTGCGCGCTGTCCTCCTGGCACATATCTCCCGGGAGAACAATCGCCCAGGGCTCGCCCTGGAAACGGTGGCCCGCCATCTCCGGGACTGGGACGGATCCCTCTATCTCACCTATCCCGATCGCCCCAGCGCCGTGGTCGAGGATGGCTGAGTCCCGGAGGTAATGGATATCACAGATCCCAACGGTTGTTTACCGCGGGGAAGGTTATAATCCTTTTGCGAAGGAGGTAAGGATGAAAAAGTTTTTCGGTGTGGGTCTTTTGATTGCGGCGCTGGCGGTGCCCGCCCTGGCGGCATCCCTGGAATTCCGTCTTTCCCCTCAGGGGCAGGCCACGGACAAGCTGCCCATAAAGTCCGTCTTCTACGTGGTCCTGGTGGGCACCGAGGATGGGGTCCAACCTTCCCTTTTCATCTGGAATCTCCAGAAAAACTGGAGCTCCACCGTGGTCGGGCCCAAACGTGTAGGGGACGCCCTTGTCTGGGGGCCGATACAGCTCAAGCGGGAATGCGACGAGGTGCGTGAGGGGGTCGCTGAGGTGATCACAGCCGACATCGGCGACATGCTGGTGGCCGCAGTGGACCTCCAGGGGAAGAGGGCCGAAGCCCCCCAAAAGCCGGAGCTCTTGCCCCCGGGACCCAGCGCCACCGTCCGCGTGGGATTCCCCGCTCCCCAGGAAAGGGGTCTCTCCGTCCTCCGAGATGGGAAATCAGTGGAGGAGCTCCGGAAGGGGGTGTACCGGGTGGAGCTTGTGGCACCGGATCTCGACAGGTACTGCACGGTGGAGAAGGTGAGCCTCATCCTCCGGGGCCCACAGGGGAAGACGGCCCAGATCCCCTTGGAGGAGACAGGACCCGCCACCGGGGTCTTCGCCGGCGAGCTCGAGGTGAGATACGCGGTGGAGGATTGTACCCTGAAGGCGTCCGTGGGTCCCATCTCCCTGCAACCTGGACAAAGCGTTGTTCTCCGGGCGGCTTCCCGGGAGCTCGAGCTCGCGGTCGCGGCGCTTCCGGTATCCCTCAAGGCCACGCTGGGAGAGGGGAAGGCCGTTGGGATAGTGGATGTGGGGCAGCGTTTTTCGGTTTCCATCACCCCAGCCGATTACGACGAGGTCCGCTGGTGCCTCGATGGAAAGGGAGTCGCCGGGAATACCTTCTCCCTGGAGGAGCCGGGGAGGCATACCCTGGTGGCCTTCGTCCGCAAGGGTGATGTTTGGGGCCAAGGCTCGCTCTCCCTGGAGGCCATCCCGGGGACTGTGATCGCGCCGGTGGGCCGTGAAGCCGCCACCATCGAGGCCCTGGGGTACGCACTGGTACAGGCCTCGGCCGAGGAGAAGCTCTGTTTCACCTTGGAGAACGCTGCCGACGATCCCCATCCGGTGGTCTACGTGGGCAAGTTGGGAAAGGGCTGCCCCAATGAGGTGAAGGTCGGCCCGGACGGCCGTTTTCAGATCGATCTCCGGGACCTCGGGGTCCAGGCAGGGGATACCCTTTGGATCTACTACGAGGATCCCGATTTCGCCGCCGACCATACCCTGGTCCTGGTGCAGGTGAAATGAGGGGTTTCAAGGGGCTTCTTCTCCTTCCCCTGGTGGGGATGGTGGCCTTGGGGGCGGTGAGGCTTCCCTCGCCGCCCCTCCTCTTCCCCTCCGAGCCACTGGTGATCACCCTCCCAGGCGGGCCCCCACAGGTCTTCCACGGCCGGCAGCCCTTCCCCCTGAGCTGGCGGGGGACGCCGACGTCCCAGGGGACCGAATGGCGGGGGGTGTTCCCCGAGGATGCCCCCTTAGGACTTTGGACCCTGAGGTGGGACGGTGGGTGCTATTCCTTCCTGCGGGTGCCAGCGGGTAGCTCCATCCTTGTCGTGAAGGGCGTGCCGGGGACATCCTGTGGGCTCGATGGCGAGGAGAGGATCTGTGGGGAGAGTGGGCTCGCTTGGTTCGTCGCCTCCCCGGGAACGCATGTCCTGGAGGGGCATCTCGGCCGTCTCTCCTTCCGGAGGGAAGTGGAACTTAGGGCCGGGGAGCGGCGGGAGGTCGCCCTGGCCTGGGTGGAGCTCGTACCCACGGCCCCTGCGGCCCTACCGGGGAGGGATTTCTTGGTAAGCCTCAGGATCCTCTCCCCCGTAGATCTTCCCACCTTCACCGTGAAGGCCTCCCTTCCTCCCGGCTGGAGCTACCGTATCCGGGGCCCTTGCGCCGAGGATCTCCCCTGTCCCCAGCCCATCTTCGCCGGTGTGCCCCGTGAGGTCCCCGTGATCCTTTCCGTGCCAGCTGGGGCAATGGGGGACTACCGGTTATCCTTCACCTTTCCGGAACTGAACTCAACGCGGGAACTCCACCTTTCGGTGAGGAAGTGCCTCGATCCCCTGGATGTCGTGCGCCACTGGGATGTGGAGGCCGGCGATGTGGATCTCTCCCGCCCCGGGGAGGTCACCTACCAGCGGCTCCTCTGGGCCATCTCCCAACGTGGAAAGGTCATTCCCTATGCCTGTCGCCCCCTGGGAGACGAGGATATAAAGGAACTCAGCCGGGAATGGCAGCGAGAGCAATAGGGGCTTTGGCCTTCGTCCCGGCTTCTGCTAAGCTCTCCCCGTCATGGAGACGGTCATCGGCCTGGAGATCCACGTCCAGCTGGCCACGGCCACGAAGTTATTCTGCTCCTGTAGCACCGATTACTTCCAGGCTCCTCCCAACACCCTGACCTGCCCGGTGTGCCTGGGGATGCCCGGGGCCCTGCCGGTCCTCAACGTGCGGGCGGTGGAGCTCGCGCTGCGGGTGGCCCTGGCCCTGGGGGCCGAGGTCCAGGAAGTCTCCCACTTCGATCGCAAGAACTATTTCTATCCCGATCTCCCCAAGGGCTACCAGATCACCCAGCGGGAGGTCCCCTTGGCGGTGGGAGGGAAGCTCGCTTTCGAGGTCGAGGGCGATGAGCGGGTGGTGCGGATCCGGGAGCTCCACATCGAGGAGGACGCCGGGAAGTTGATCCATACTGAAGACGGCGCCCTGGTGGACATGAACCGCTGCGGGATCCCCCTGGTGGAGATCGTCACCGAGCCGGATATCCGCTCCCCGGAGGAGGCCCGAGAGTTCCTCCGGGCACTGCGCACCCTGCTGCGGCATCTGAGGGTCTCCAACGCCGATATGGAGAAAGGGGAGATGCGCTGCGATGCCAATATCTCCGTTTCCCGGAACGGTTCCCTGGGAACGAAGACGGAGATCAAGAACTTGAACTCCTTCCGGGCGGTGGAACGGGCCTTGGCGGCGGAGGCCGAGAGACAGCGCCGAGCCCTGGAGGCGGGGACGGGTGTGCGGCAGATGACCTTCGGTTGGGACGAGAAAAAAGGGCTCGTTCCCCAGCGCACCAAGGAGGAGGCCCACGACTACCGTTACTTCCCTGAGCCGGATCTGGTGCCCCTGGTGATCTCCAGGGAGTGGTTGGATCGGGTACGGCGGGAGATGCCGGAGCTCCCCTGGGAACGGAGGGAACGCTTCCTCCGGGACTACGGCCTCTCCCGGAAGGAGGCGGAAATACTCCTCGCGGAGCCTGCCCTGGCCGACTACTTCGAACGGGTGGCCGAGGGCTGTGATGCCCCACGGGAGGCGGCTGGGTGGGTGCTCTCGGAGATCCTGCGCTTTTGGAAGGGGGATCCCCCTCTCCCCCCTGAAGGGCTCGTCCGGCTGATACAGGCGGTTGCCTCCGGTCGTGTCTCCCGTACCAACGCCAAGCAGGTCCTTGAGGAGGCCATCGCCACGGGGAAGGATCCCGGCGAGATCATCGCCCAGAGGGGCCTCGAGCTCCTGGGGGACGAGGAGGAACTGCGGCAACTGGCCCAAGAAGTGATACAGGAGAACCCCAAAGCGGTCTCCGACTTCCGGGCCGGCAAAAAGGGGGCGATCGGCTTCCTGGTGGGACAGGCCATGCGCAAGACCGGGGGCCGGGCTGACGCCAAGAAACTCTCCCGGATCCTGGCCGAGATCCTGGGGGAAGGGGGGAGGGAAGCGTGATGCGATGGTTTTTCCTTCTTTTTGTCCTGGCATTCCTCCTGGGGGGAGGGGTGGTCTTGGCGGGGGAGAACCTCTCCGCTGGGAGGACACTGGGGATCGGCACCCAGTTCACCTTTCCCGGCGTTCTAGGGGTCAGCCTCCGTCTCTGGACCAACCCCTCGTTCGGGCTGGAGGGCACGGCCTTTGTCTTCTCCGGGGAAGGGGGGCTCTGGGGGTTCCTGGCTGGGAGGGCACTCATCCGGATGGCGGACACCCGGGCCGTGGACTTTTACATCGCCCCCGGGGCCAGCTATCTCCTGGGGGAGGGGAAACTCTTCGGCTTGGGGACCATGGGGATCGAGTTCACCCCACCTTTCGCCCCGGCGCTGGCTCTGAACGTGGAGTTCGGCTTCTTCTTCGTCCAAAGTCAGGTGGGGATGTCCTTCGGGAGCGGGCTGCATTTCTACTTCTGATCCGGAGCCGATGGAAGCTCGGTGGCCGAAGCCCTACAAGATCAAGGTGGTGGAGCCCATCCGGCTTCTGCCCCGTCACGAGCGGGAGCGGGCGCTCGCTGAAGCCGGCTACAACCTCTTCAACCTGAGGTCCGAGGACGTTTATATAGATCTCCTCACCGACTCCGGCACCGGGGCCATGTCCCAGGCCCAGTGGGCGGCGCTGATGGAGGGGGATGAGGCCTATGCCGGGTCCCGCTCATTCGAGCTCTTCCGGAGGACGGTACAGGAGATCACCGGGTACCCCTATGTCCTCCCCACCCACCAGGGCCGGGGGGCGGAGAACGTCCTCTTCTCGGCCCTCCTCAGGCCCGGCCAATACGTGGTCAGTAACTCCCTTTTCGACACCACGAGGGCCCATGTACTGGACAAGGGAGGGAAACCGGTGGATCTCCCCGTCCCGGAGGCCCTGGACCCTGAGAGCGATCACCCCTTCAAGGGGGCCATCGACCTCAAGGCCCTGGAGGAGTTCCTGGAGCGGGAGGGGGACAGGGTGGCCGCGGTGTTGATCACAGTGACCAACAACACCCTCGCTGGCCAGCCTGTGTCCTTGGACAACATCCGGGAGGCTTCCCGTCTGGCCCACGCCCATGGGGTCCCCCTCTTTCTGGATGCCTGCCGCTACGCCGAGAACATTTACTTCGTTTGGGAACGGGAACCGGGATACGCCGGGAAATCCCCCCTGGAGATCGCCCGGGAGCTTTTCTCCCTGGCCGATGGCTGCACCATGTCGGCCAAGAAGGATGGCCTGGCGAACATCGGCGGCTTCCTGGCCGTGCGGGACCGAGGGCTCTTTGAGCGGTGCCGGGAGAGGCTCATCCTGATGGAGGGTTTCCCCACGTACGGGGGCCTGGCGGGGCGGGACCTCGCGGCCATCGCCGTGGGACTGCGGGAGGCCTTGGACTGGGATTACCTGCGGGACCGTGTGGGGCAGGTCCGCTGGCTCGCCGAGAGGCTCCGGGAGGCGGGGATCCCCGTCTATTGGCCCCCTGGGGGCCATGCGGTGTATGTGGACGCCGGCAGGCTCCTTCCCCACATTCCTCCGGAGGAGTTCCCCGGCCAGGCCCTGGCTTGTGCCCTGTACCTCGAGGGCGGGATCCGCTCCGTCGAGGTAGGGACGGCGATGCTGGGGAGGGAGGCGAGGTTCCAGCTCGTGCGGCTGGCGATCC
>CAYTCK010000017.1:0-13984 GCA_964436445.1 uncultured Thermotogaceae bacterium
ATTTCCGGTTGACAAAAGGGCGGTTTGCGGCTACAAACCCCTTTAGCTTCGGGATTAAGGACGAACGGAGGTCGAAGATGCCCAAACAAAAAGAGCGTTATATCAATACTTCCCTGGCGAAGGCCCTGAACATCCTGGACCTTTTCGACGGTGACCGACAGGAGTTCTCCCTCTCGGAGCTCGCCCGGGGCCTGGGGCTGCGGCCGGGAAGCATTTATCCCATCGTCTACACCCTTTGGAAGAGGGGTTATCTCGAGCGGGACCCAGACACCAAGAAGTACCGGCTGGGGATGAAAATCCTCTCCCAAGCCAATCACATCCTCTCCTCCTTGGATATACGAGCTTTGGCGAAGCCCGTGCTGCGGCGGGTGGCGAAGGAGCTGGGGGTGAGCAGCTACCTCGGTATCCTCTACGAGGAGGAGGTACTCTACTTGGATCGGGAGGACGCCGCCCCCACTATCGTCACCCCCACGGTGGTGGGCAAGAGGGTCCCAGCCCACTGCACCGCCCTGGGAAAGGTGCTCCTGGCCTATCAGGACGAGGTGGCTCAACGGATCCTCTCCCAAGAGGAGCTCCCGGCTTTCACCCCCAACACCATCACCTCCCCCAGGCTCCTGCGCCACGAACTGGAGAAGGTGCGGCAGAACGGCTATGCCTTCGAGAACGAGGAGTTCCACGAGGGGAACGCCTGCGTGGCGGCACCGGTACGCAACTACCGGGGAAAGGTAGTGGCCGGCATCTCCCTTTCCTTTGCCAAATCGCGCCTGGAGAGGGATCCCCTGGAGACCTTCGTGGCGGCGGTCACGGCCGGGGCCCTGGAGATCTCCCGGGCCATGGGTTACTCCGGCGATTGAGGCCTGGAAGCGCGTATAATCCAGGTCCGTCGGAGGGGAAAGGTGCGTTCTGAAATAAAGAGGGTTCTCGTTTGCAGTGCGTGGCCTTACGGGTCCGGGGTACCCCACCTGGGGAACCTGGTGGCCTGCCTCCTTTCGGGTGATGTATTCACCCGCTTCTACCGACTCCGAGGATATGAAACCCTGCACGTCTCCGGGACCGACGCCCACGGGACCCGGATCGAGTACGAGGCCCACAAACGGGGCATATCCCCCAAGGAACTGGTGGAAGAGGTCCACGCGAAAATCCTGGAGATCATCCGAGGCTTCGGGATCGCCATCGATAATTACACCACCACCGAATCGCCGGTCCATTACCGTTTCGTCCAAGATATATACCGGCAGATGGAGAAAAATTCCTATATTTTCTCTCGAGATGAGGAACGTATCTACTGCAACAACTGCAAACGGTTTCTGGCCGACAGGTTCATTGTGGGAACCTGCCCCTACTGTGGCTATCCCAATGCGCTGGGGAACCAGTGTGAGGCCTGCGGGAGGCTCCTCGAGCCGGAACAGCTTATAAATCCTCGCTGTGCCTTCTGCGGCTCAACGGATCTCGTGCGCAAAAGGACGAGACACTGGTACCTGGATCTCGCGAAGCTCGCCCCCAAGCTCCTGGAGTACGTCCGGAGCCGGGATTTCCGGGGAAACGTGAAGGTCTTCACGGAGCGGATGATCGAGGAAGGGCTCAAACCCCGGGCGGTGACCCGGGATATCTCCTGGGGGATCCCCGCGCCCTTTGCGGGGGCTGAGGGCAAGGTTATCTACGTCTGGGCCGAGGCCGCCCTGGGCTATGTCTCGGCCACCATCGAATATTTCCGTGAACGGGGCGAGGAGGAACGCTGGCGGGACTTTTGGTTCGGGGATGAGGTCTGGCAGGTCTATACCCAGGGAAAGGACAACATCCCCTTCCACACCATCTTCTTCCCGGCTCAACTCATCGCCTCGGGCCAAGGCTATCATCTCCCCGACCAGATCGCAGCCACGGAGTATCTCAACTGGATCGGAGGGGAGGCCTTCTCCAAGACGAGGCGCGTGGGGATCTACGCAGATGAGGCCTTGGAGCTTCTGCCCGCGGTCTACTGGCGGTTCTACCTCCTGTGGCACCGGCCGGAGACGAAGGACGTGAACTTCTCCTGGGAGGACTTCGACGATGCCATCAACGCGGTGTTCGTGAACAATATCGCCAACTTCATCCACCGGGTTCTCTCCTTCATCTGGTCGCGGTTCGGGGGAAGGGTCCCCGATGTCCCCACGGAGGGGGTCGTGCAGGGGGAGATCGATCGTGTCCACGGGCGGGTGGTAGAGCTGGTGGAGGAGGGATCCCTGGCCCCGGCCTTGAAGGAGGTGGCCAAACTGGCTGTCTTCGGCAACCAATACTTCCAGCACAAGGCTCCCTGGGAGACAGGGGACGCCGAAGCGGTGGCCTCGGCGGCACATCTGGTGAAGGCCATCGCCATCTTGCTCGAACCCTTTGTCCCCAGCTTCTCGGAGAAGGTCTACGGGACCCTCGGCTTGGGGGAGCACCGCCTGGAGGACGCCCTTACGGGGCTGGCCGGGGTAACCCTCGCGCGAAAGCCGGAGCCGCCCCTGGCCCACGTCCGGGTGGAGGAGCTCAAAGGGAGGTACGCCGCGATGAAGGAAGAGGGCTTGGTGGGGATCGATGAATTCCGCAGGATCGAGCTGGTGGTGGGGAGGATCATCGCCGTGGAGGACCTCCCGGACACCGCCAAGCTCTACAAGCTTTCCCTGGATCTGGGCGATCGCACGGTCCAAGTGGTAGCGGGCCTGAAGAAGCATTACTCCCCGGAGGAGTTACAGGGGAAGTTGGTGGCGGTGGTAGCGAACTTGAAGCCGGCGGTGATCCGGGGGATCCGCTCTGAGGCCATGCTCCTCGCGGCCGGGGATGGCACCCTCTCCTTGATCGGACCGGACAAGGAGGTCCGGCCCGGGGCCAGGATCAGTTGATGCCTGTTGCCCCGCGCCCGGCGGGAAGATAGAATCCCCAAGGAGGTCGCCCATGTATGCCATCGTGGAAATACAGGGACATCAGTATCGGATCGAGGAAGGGACCGTGGTAGAACACGAGCCCATCGTGGGGGCAGAGCCGGGGTCCAAGGTGGTATTCGATCGTGTTTTGCTCCTACGCAACGGGGAGAATATCGAGGTAGGGCGGCCCTACCTTGAGGCGGTCAGGGTGGTGGGAGAGGTGGAAGCGGTGGGGAGGCGTCCCAAGGTCCTCATCCAACGCTTCCGCCCCAAAAAAGGGTATCGGCGCCTGAAGGGACATCGCCAGCCCTTCATGCGCACGCGGATCGTCTCCATAGAGAGGGCCTGAAGATGGTGGAGGTGTTCATCGAGCGGGACGAGGAGGGCAGGATCAGGGCCGTCTCGCTCCGGACCGATGAGGGGCCGGAGGGGCTGGCGGCCCAAGCCCTTGTGGAAGCTCCCCTATTGGGGATGCGTTATTACCTCCATCTCTCCCCGGAGGCCCAACGGGAGGAGAAGGGGCTTTCCTATACCGTGGATCGCTCGGATCCTTTCTTGGACCGCGAACTCGACGCCATCCTGGAGACCATGGTTCTGGGCCTCAAGGCCCTGGAGCGGGATCGCCCGGGGAGGCTCGTGGTCCACGAGGCGGGAATGGACGTCAAGGTTTGAGGAGGTGATGGCATGGCCCACAAATCCAGCCAGGGTTCCACCCAGAACACCCGCGATTCCCCGGGAAAGAGGCTGGGGATCAAGCGCTTCGGCGGGCAGATCGTGAAGCCTGGGGAGATCATCGTCCGGCAACGGGGCACCCGTTTCTGGCCCGGCAGGAACGTGGGTATGGGGCGGGATTACACCCTCTACGCCAAGGTCCTGGGGCGGGTGGAGTTCGCCGGCCGCAAGCGCCGTTACGTGAACGTTATCCCCCTGGAGGAGGCCTAGCCGCCCACCGGTGTTCGTCGATGAAGCCAGGATCCACGTGGCCGGCGGCCGCGGCGGGGATGGCCTGATCAGTTTTCACCGCACCCGTTACAACCCCTTGGGGACCCCGGACGGGGGGAACGGGGGCGATGGTGGGAATGTGATCCTGGAGGCCACCCGTTCCATGAACACCCTCACCCATTTCAACAACCAGGTGCACTTCCGGGCCGAGGACGGGGGCCCCGGAGGTCCCAACAGACGCCAGGGGAAAAAGGGAAAGGATCTGGTGATCCTGGTGCCGGTGGGGACCGTGGTCCGCGACCTCCACACCGGGGAGGTCATCGCCGACCTCGACGAGGAAGGGGTGCGGGTCGTGGTCGCCCGAGGGGGGAAGGGCGGCCGAGGCAACAGCGCTTTTGTCTCCAACCGCTGGAAGGGGCCCAAGATCCGGGAGTTGGGGGAGCCCGGGGAGGAGCGGTGGCTCAAGCTCGAGCTCCGGCTCTTGGCCGACGTGGGGATCGTGGGGTTCCCAAACGTGGGAAAATCATCCTTCCTTTCGCGGGTGTCCCGGAAAAAGGTGAAGGTGGCTCCTTACCCCTTCACGACCCTCGAGCCCCACCTGGGCATCGTGGAGGTGGACGGGGAGAGCTTCGTCCTGGCGGACCTGCCTGGTTTGGTGGAGGGGGCCCATGAGGGAAGGGGCCTGGGGGACCGGTTCCTCCGCCACGCGACCCGCGCCCGGATCCTCCTCCACATGGTGGATCTCGCCGGAGTGGAGGGACGCGATCCGCTGGAGGACTACTTCGCCATCCGTCGGGAGCTCGAGGCGTGGGACGAGCTCCGGGGGAAGCCGGAGGTGGTGGCCGGGAACAAGATAGACCTTCTCGAACCACAGGAACTCGCCCACCGGATCTCGCGGTTCCGGGAGGCCGGGGTGGAGATCCACCCCATCTCCGTGGTGACCGGCGAGGGGGTGATGGATCTCCTCCGGGTCCTGGCCCGAAAGCTTAGGGAACTGCCTCGGGAAACACCGCCCAAACCGAAACCGGTGCGCCGCACGTGGAAGCTCGTTCCCCAAAGGGGCTTGAGCGTACAGCGGGAGGATGGAACCTGGGTGGTGCGGGGAAGGGCGGTGGAACGGCTGGCCCGCCTGGACCTCTCCACCGAGGATGCCCGGCTCTACCTCCAGGAGGAACTGGAGCGGCTGGGGGTCTTCCGGGCGTTGAAGCGCGCTGGCTGGCAGGGGGAGCCCATCAAGATCGGCGAGGTGGAGCTTGAGTTTGCGGGGTAGGGTTGGGCTCTTCGGAGGGGCTTTCAATCCCATCCACGTGGGCCACCTCCGGGTGGCGGAGGAGGCGCTGCGCCAGTTCGAGCTGGAACGGGTGGTCTTCATTCCCACCGCCCATCCCCCCCACAAGGAGGTGGAGGTCCCGGGGGAACTCCGCCTGCGGATGGTGGAGCTGGCGGTGGCCGGAAGGCCCGGTTTCGAGGTTTCCCGGATCGAGGTGGATTGCCCCGGACCAGCCTACACCGTGGACACCGTGGAGAGGATGAAGCGCCGCTACCCCCAAGGGGTCGTCTACATCGTCGGGGCCGATGCCTTCGCCGGGATCACCACTTGGAAGGACTACCAGCGGCTACTGCGGTCCTGCCCTTTCATCGTCGCCCCCCGCAAGGGGATCGACCCAGCGATCTTCCGGAGGCCGCCTTACGACCAGGCCGAGATACATCTCCTGGAGATGGAACCCTTTGAGGTCTCCTCCTCGGAGATCCGGCAGCGGTACCGGGAGGGCCTCCCGGTGGAGGGGCTGGTCCCGGAACCGGTGGATCGCTTCATCCGGGAACACGGTCTCTACCGCTAGTGTGGTAGGGCTACCGGCTTTTTGCTAAACTTCAAAAAAGAAAGGGGGTTGGTGGTATCAAACGGAAGTTTCGCGTCAACGAGGAGATAAGGGCTCGGGAAGTCCTGGTTGTGGACGAAAACGGACGCAATCTGGGAATTATGCCCTTGGAGAAGGCCCTAGCATTGGCCCAGGAAAGGGGGTTGGATCTGGTGGAGGTGGCTCCGGACCACAACCCGGTGGTGTGTAAAATCGTCGACTACGGCAAGTACCTCTACCAGATCGAAAAGAGGGAGAAGAAGCAGAAGAAGCCGTCGAAGCTCAAAGAGGTGAAGTTCACCATCCAGACCGGAGAACATGACTTCCAGACCAAACTCGAGAGGATACGCGAGTTCCTGGAGGAGGGGAGCAAGGTCCGGGTGACGGTCTTCTTCAAGGGCCGACAGATCATCCACCTGCGCAAGGGGCAGGAGCTCCTCTCGCGTGTGGCCGAGGAGCTCAAGGGGATCGCGAAAGTGGATCAAGACCCCCTGGCCAAGGGCCGGACCTTACAGATGCTCCTGAGCCCGTTGCGTACCAAAGGGGGTAGCTCATGAAGCGCAAGAAGAAGACCCACAAGGCGGCTGCCAAACGCCTGAAGGTGAACGCTGCGGGGAAGATCTTCCGCATGCGGGCCCGCTACCAACACAAGCTCACGAAGAAGCGGCCGCAGTACAAACGGCAGGCCCGCAGGCCCGTGGAGGTCACCGGAGCCGAGCGTAAACGGCTCCTTAAAGTACTGAACATCTGATACACAGGAGGTAGGTCATGCGTGTCAAAGGCGGTGTCAAACACGCCAAACGCCGTAGAAAGATCCTGAAGCAGGCCAAGGGCTTCCAGGGGAAGCGCAAGAACTGTTGGCGGATCGCCAAGCAGTCGGTGATCAAGGCCCGGCTCCACATGTACGTCTCCCGTAAGCTCAGGAAACGCAATATGCGCCGCCTCTGGCAGATCCGCATCGGGGCCGCGGCCCGGCAGCACGGCCTCTCGTATTCCAGGTTCATAGGAGGGCTGAAGAAGGCCGGGGTGGAGCTCAACCGCAAGATCCTCGCGGATCTCGCGATCCATGACCCCGAGGCCTTCGCCAAGTTATGCGAGGTAGCGAAAGGCGCGTGAGGACTTTCCAGGACCTCGTCCTGGCGTTGCACGAGTACTGGCGAGATCAAGGGTGTGTGATCTTCGAGCCCTATGACGTGGAGAAGGGCGCGGGCACGTTCAACCCCGCCACCTTCTTCGGGTGTCTGGGGCCGGATCCCTGGCGGGTAGCGTACATCGAACCTTCCCGCCGCCCCACGGACGGCCGTTACGGGGAGAATCCCATCAGATTGAGGCTCCACCACCAGTACCAGGTGATCCTGAAGCCACCCCCTCCCGACATCCAGGACATCTACCTCGGCTCCCTGGAATACGTGGGGATAAACCTGCGAGATCACGACGTGAAGTTCTCCGAGGACGATTGGGAGTCCCCGACGCTCGGTGCCTGGGGGGTGGGCTGGCAGGTGTGGCTCGATGAGATGGAGATCACCCAGTTCACCTACTTCCAGCAGATGGGGGGGATCGACCTGGATCCGGTCTCGGTGGAGCTCACCTATGGGCTCGAGCGGATCGCGATCTTCTTGCAAGGGGTGGAGTCGGCCTTCGACCTCAACTGGAGCGCGGACGTCAAATACGGTGAGATCTGGCACGAGAAGGAAAGGCAGTTTTCCATCTACAACTTCGAGAAGGCGGATGTGGGCAGGATCCGTCGGATGTTCGAGCTCGCGGAGGCCGAAGCGAAAAGCTGCCTTGAGGCAGGGCTCGTCTTCCCCGCCTACGACCATACCCTGCACTGCTCGCATCTCTTCAACGTGTTGGATGCCAGGGGGGCGATCTCCGTGACGGAACGGGAGTCATATATTTCCCGCATCCGGGAGCTGGCCCGGGCCTGTGCCCAGAAGTACCTCGAGCTACTGGAGGAGCGCCGTGTCCGAGTTCTTGCTTGAGGTAGGGACGGAGGAACTCCCCGCTTTGGACGCCCCGGTGCTTGCTGAGGCGCTGGCCCGGAACCTGGAACAGGGCCTCAAGGAGGCCCGTCTCTCTTTCCAGGGGATGGAGGTCTACTGGACCCCCAGACGTCTCGCGGTTCTCATCCGAGGGCTCCCTGCCCGTCAGGGGGACCTCGTAGAGGAGGTCAGGGGGCCAGCGGTGGCGGTGGGGTTGGACGCAGACGGGAATCCCACCCAGGCCGCCCTGGGGTTCCTAAGGAAGTACGGGGCTTCCCCGAAGGATCTCGTGCGGAAGAAAGTGGGGAACAAGGAGTACCTTTTCCTGGAGGTGAGAACCCCGGGGAAACCGGCACGGGAGGTCATACCGACATTCATCCCCCAGGCCATCCGTTCGCTTCCCTGCCGCAAGAGCATGCGTTGGGACTCCTCAGGGCTCTCCTTCCTGCGCCCCATTCGATGGCTCGTTTGTCTCCTGGACGGGGAGGTTCTCCCGGTGAGGTTGGGGGCCCTCGAGGCGGGGAGGACCACCCGGGGCCACAGGTTCTTCGGCCCCAGGGAGATAGAGCTTTCCACCCCCGGGGAGTACGTCGAAAAGCTCCGGGAGGGACGGGTGATCGCTGATCCCCGGGAGAGGGAAGAGATGATCCGGGGCGCGGCGGCGGAGGTGGAGGAGGAGCACGGGGTCAAGGCCCTCTGGACCGAGGAGCTCCTGGGGACCTTAGTGGGGTCGCTGGAGTGGCCCGCTCCGGTGTTGGGGAAATTCCCGGCGGAGTTCCTAGACCTTCCCGCGCCTGTGATCGCCGCCGTCCTCCACGAGGAAGGGAAGTTCGTGCCCTTCGCCCGGGATGGGGAACCGGCACCGGTCTTCCTGGGGTTTCGCGACGGCAAAGAGGACGACAAGGGATACGTGCGCCAAGGGTACGAGCGGGTGGTGAAGGCCCGTCTCCGGGACGCCCGTTTCTTCTTCGAAAACGACCTGAAAAGGCCCCTGGCCGAACGCGTTCCGGACCTCCAGGGGATCGTGTACGAAGCACGTTTGGGGACCGTGTGGGACAAGGTTCAGCGGATCCGGGAGATATGCAGGCACCTCGCCGATCCCCTGGGGTTGAAGGAGGAAGAGAAGAATCTCCTGGATCGGGCGGCTTCCCTGTGCAAGGCGGATCTCACCACGGAGATGGTGAAGGAGTTCCCCGAGCTCCAAGGTGTGATGGGGGGGATCTACGCTCGTCTTTCCGGGGAACCGGAGGAGGTGGCGGTGGCGATCGAAGAGCACCTCCTCCCTCGGACCCGGTCGGATGAGCTCCCGGGAAGCCCCTTGGGCACCGCTCTGAGCCTCGCCGACAAACTGGACACGGTGATGGGGGCGATCCTCGTCGGTGAGGTACCTACGGGATCCCGGGACCCTTACGGGATCCGTCGCGCCGCCAACGCCCTGATCTCCCTGATCCTGCGCAAAGAGCTTGTGCTCGATCTTTTCTCCCTGATGGAGTCCGTACGAAAGCTGTACCCGCGGGACCCTGGGGGAAAGGACCTGGAAGATGTTAGGGCCTTCCTCGTCGATAGGCTCCGGCACATCCTCCGGGACGATTTCGGTTTGGATCACGACATCGTGGAGGCCGTGTTGGCCGTCCCCCGGGGCGATCTCCTGGGTTGCTTACAGCGGGGGAAGGCCTTGGCGGAGTATAGAGCTCAAGGACGTCTGGACGAGTTGGCCACGGTTTTCGGGCGCCTGTGGAACATCGCTGGAAGGCATACATCTTGGGACTACGACCCCACCCGCTTCTCTGAGCCGGAGGAGGAGCGTCTCCACAGGGCCTTCCTCGAGGCCAAAGAGAGGGTAGAGAAGGCGATCGGGAGACGTGACTTCCTCCTGGCCCTGGAAGAGCTCCATACTCTGGTGGATCCGATAAACGCCTACTTCGACGGGGTCTTCGTGATGCACGAGGATCCCGGGATCCGGAACAACCGGCTCTCCTTCCTGCGGGCGGTCCTGGGGCTCTTCCTGGAGATCGGGGATCTGGGGAAGATCGTGGTGTGAGAAGGGTTTTTGAGGAGCGAATAGGGACATGGAGACACGCCTTTTCCTCTCCGGCCTGCGGCTGCCGGTGAGGATCGGTTGGACGCCGGAGGAGCGGTCGAGGCCCCAAACGGTGGTTTTGGAAGTGGAGATAGGTTTCCGTTACGAGGAGGGTCGGGGCCTCGCCGGCACCGTGGACTACGGGGGGTTGGTGGAAGCACTGGGGGATCTGCGTGGAAGGGAGTTCGCGTTGTTGGAGGAGATGGCCGCCGCGGCCGCGGACCTGGTCATCGGTTTCAGCCCTAGGGTAATGAGGGTCCGTGTCCGGGCGGGAAAGGTGGATCCCCCGCTTCCTCTGCCCCTCCGCATGGCCTCCGTGGAGGTGGAGAGGGTGCGGGATGCCTAAGGTCTACCTCGGGCTGGGGGCGAACGTCCCACCGGAGAAGGACCGCATCGTCGAGGCCCTGCGTCAGCTGGAGCGGTGTGGGGTACATATCATCCGCACCTCCTCTTGGTACCACACCGAGCCCTGGGGGAACGTGCAGCAGCCTTGGTTCGTGAACTTGGTGGCCGAAGCGGAGACAGATCTTTCCCCCAAGGAACTCTTGGCGATCTGTAAGGGGATCGAGCGCTCCCTGGGACGGGAGCCCCGGGAGCATTGGGGTCCTCGGGAGATAGACATCGACATCCTCTTCTACGACGATGCGGTGGTGAACGAGGAGGAGCTGCGCATCCCGCATCCACGTCTCGCCGAACGGAGGTTCGTCCTGGTGCCGCTGGCGGAGCTGGCCCCGGACCTGGTACACCCGGTACTGGGCCGCACCGTGGCCGAGCTCCTCCGGGGTCTCCAGGACGAAAGGAGGGTAGAACGCTTCGGGGGAACCACATCCTCGTGAACGTACAGAGAGGCCCCTCCGGGGTCCGCAAACGGGTGGCCATCGTGGAGGAGGGGCGCTTGGTGGAGATCTACTTCGAGTGCCCCGAACGGCCTCGGATCGTGGGGAATATCTACAAAGGCAAGGTGGAGACGGTCCTGGCGGGGCTAGGGGCCGCCTTCGTAAATGTGGGGGAGAAGCAGTCGCTCTTCCTTTCGCAACACGAGATAAACGATGCCATCCTCATCTCCAAGGGCTTCGAGCCGTGGAAGGGAACGCCGCCGATTCAGAAGGTGCTGAAGCCAGGCCAGACCCTGATCATCCAGGTGCGCCGGGAGGGAATCGGTACCAAGAACCCCCAGGGGACGACCAAGATAAGCCTTCCGGGCCGCTATTGGGTCTTCCTCCCCAAGGAGGATCGGGTGGCCATCTCCCGCAGGATAACCGATCCCAATGAGGCCAAGCGCCTGCGCCAAATCGCCCACGAGCTCAAGGCCCCCGGAGAGGGCCTGATCGCCCGCACCGCCGCCGCTGGGGTCCCCAAAGAGGATCTGGAACGGGATTTCAAGTTCCTCCTTGGTACCTGGAAGGGAATCGAGGATATGGCCGCCAAGGCCCCAGCCCCATCCCTCCTCTACCGGAACCCAGACCTGGTGAAAAGCATCGTCCGGGATCGCTTCACCGAGGAAGTGCAGTCCCTGATCGTGGACGACGAGGGGGAGTACCGGGAGATACTGAACTACCTCCATTATCTCCACCTGGACAGGCTCAAACCCAGGGTGAAGCTCTACAGGGGAAACATGCCCCTCTTCGTGCGCTATGACATCGAACGGCAGTTCCGGGAGGCCCTACAGCGCCGGGTTCCCCTCAAAGGCGGTGGCTTCATCACCATCGACGAGACCGAGGCCTTGACGGCCATCGACGTGAACACCGGGAAGGACATCCGTCACAAGAACCAAGAAGCGGCGATCCTGAACACGAACCTCGAGGCCGCGGTGGAGATCCCGCGACAGCTCAGGCTGCGGAAGCTCTCGGGGATCATCATCGTGGACTTCGTGGACATGGCCTCTAAAGCCGATGAGCGGAAGGTCATCGAGCGGCTGAAACAGGAGCTCCGCAAGGACCGGGTGCCGGCGGACTTCATCGACGTGACGAAACTGGGCCTGGTGGAGATCACCCGCAAGCGGGAGGGGGAGTCCCTCTCGGCGATGTTGGAGTCCCTGGAGGGCGGGGTCTAGTCCCCGAGGTGGAGCGTTTGCTCCTCGGTTGCCACCTCTCCATCGCCAAGGGCTTCACCGGTGTCATCGCCGAGGCACGACGCCTGGGGATAAACGCCGTCCAAATCTTTTCCCACTCCGCCCGCTCTTGGAAGCTGAGGCCCCTCGATCCAGGGGAGGTTGGGCGTTTCCGGGAGCAACGGGTGCATGCTGGCGTGGAGTATATGGTGGTCCACACCTCCTACCTCCTTAACTTGGCGAGCCCGGACGATGAGCTCTGGGAACGTTCCCTCTCCTCCCTGCGGGAGGAGATCCGGCGGGCAGGAGAGTTGGGGATCCGGGATGTCGTCACCCACCTGGGCTCCCACAAGGGCGCTGGCCCCGAGGTCGGGATCGGGCGGGTCGCCGAGGCCCTGCGGCGGCTCCAGGATTCCCCGGAGTGGCATCACTACCCTGAAGTACGGCTGCTTCTGGAGATCACCGCTGGCTCCGGAGATACGGTGGGAACGGACTTTTGGGAACTGGGGGAGATCATCCAACTGGCCGGGGAGCATCCTCGGTTCGGTATCTGCCTCGACACCTGCCATGCCTTTGCCGCGGGGTACCCCATCCACACCCCAGGGGGTCTTCGCGAGACGCTCCAGGAACTGGAACGGGAGATCGGCCTCGAGAGGCTTTGGCTCGTTCATTTGAACGACTCCGCTTATCCCTTCGCCTCCCGCCGGGATCGCCATGCCCACATCGGCCGGGGCCATATGGGGCTTCCGGCCTTCCGACGCATCGTGAACCATCGTCTTCTACGGGACCTCCCCTTCATCCTGGAGACGCCGAAAGGAGAGCTCGCAGGCCGGGATGCGGACGTGGTCAACCTGGAGCTCGTGCGTTCCCTGCGGAAGGATTGAAAGAAAAGGGGCCCGATTTCGGGCCCCTTCTCCTTCCCTCTCCGGAGGACCTCAGAATTCGATGGTCCAGCCGATATCGAACCACTGGATGGGGGAGGTCTCCCAGAGCTTGAGCTGCGTCTTGGCGATGAAGGAGATGTTCTCGCTCACGGGAACCTCGAGGTCAAACCGCACCCGCTGCAGGCCGAACAACATGGTCTTGTTCCCGAACCAGAACTGTGTCTGGAAGCTCCCCTCTCCCCCACAGCAACCGCTGAAGCCGTACTCCAGGCTCAGGTACTCGAACTCCCCCTCGTCCTCGTAGAAGGAGTAATCGGTGAGATCCTCGATCTTTTCGGGGTTGAGCGCCGTGACCTCGGTGACCTCCACGTCGCCGAAGGCGCACGTGAACCCGAAGCCATAAAGCTCCAAACCGGTGAAGCTATTGCCGGAAAGGTCCACATCGCCCCAGATGGAGACACAACCCTCGATATTCTGCCAGCTCGGCACGATGGAGACCTTCTTGTAATCCACGCCGAACTCCACCTCGGCTCCGACGGAGATATCGCAACAGAGATCGAACAGATCGTCGAGGGTCAACTTGAGATACTCGAACCCATGGCACTTGGTGAACGCGAGATCGAGGTCGTAGAGCACCCCACAGCAGAGGGACATCCCTTCAAGCTCCAGCTCCAGCTTCTTGAACCAGATGCCGGTGCAGCAATCGGCGAAGTCAATGATGGCCGTGAGTGGATCAAAAGTGAGCTTCATTCGCCAGTTCATGAAGGTCCCTGGGAGGAGCGCCGCCCCGCAGCAGGGCCCTTCCCGGGCTTCGATCAGGTCCGGCGGCTCGATCACGGCTATATCCCCGTGCATGGTGATCTTACCGTGGACGCACACTACCCAATCGTAAGAGGACGAGACCGTGGACCAGCCGGGATGGGAGGTCATGATCACCTCCACCCGATTGGAGGCCGAGGAACCCCCGCCGATCCGCACCCGGTAGGTGTTCGGGTAGCCGTAATAGGTGCCAGGGCCAGTGATGCTGACCACCGGGCCCTGGATCCACAGGGTCTCCCCATCATGCTCGTGGGCCTCGAACCAGCGGATCACCGTGCCCGGGCAGGTAGTGGCCGCGGGGTACCCTTCGCACTCCCTCAGGGATAGGTCACCCGGGTCAGTCAGGTAAACCTGGGCCACCGAGTAGCCTTCGTTTCTAGGCCCGTCATGGGTCCAGCGATAGCCCTCGATGGTGCCCCGGACACATATCACCTGACCGCTGGTGGCCCAGTCCTCCCAGAAGTTATCTCCGAACTTTTCCTCGAA
>CAYTCK010000017.1:14084-17229 GCA_964436445.1 uncultured Thermotogaceae bacterium
GGCAGAGGCATCTCGAAGTTGGCCCATAGCTTCTGATAGCGGACATCCTGGACGCTGAAATAGATCTTTCCCCATACATCCCAATCGCCGAATTTGCCGTCCAAATAGAAGTTCTGGTATTTAAACGCGCCGCTATAGACCTTGCTCTCGCTCTCGATGGACCAATCGGTGGCGAAGCTGTACTTCAGCGTGAGGATGCTACTGTAGATGCTGATACTGGGGAGGATCTGAACGGTCGCTTCCCAGCTTCCCTCCAACCCCTGGGCCGTGCCCGCTGTCGCCAAGAGCAATAAAACCACCGATCCCAAAGCCCACTTTATCAGCTTCGGATCACCTCTATCTCTTTTTCTCCCCTGTCTTTCTGCATTATAAGACGCGAATAGTTTGGGCGGCAATTTCCCCAGGTGTGATCTCTACGGAAATTCCATTTGCAGTCCCACCTTGAGATGAGGGGATCCGGGGAAGGCGGAGAGCAGGGCCTCCGTGGCCTTCTCCCCGGTGCAGTGGCCCGGGGCCACGCCCTCCGTCGTCTCCTGGAGGCCCTGGACGACCTCCCGGAGGCGTTCCGCATCAGCGTCCAACAGGTGAAATCCCCCGATAACCAACCGGAGTTTTCTCCCGGTGAGGCGCACCGCTCGACGGGCCATGCGCTCCACGCCGGGATGGGCACAGCCGGTGATAAGAATCGGGCCCTTATCCGTGGGTACGATGAGTCCCTGTTCGCCCGGGGAGAGGCCCATCTGACCCGTGCTCCAGAAGCCGTCACCCAGGTCCCTGGGCTCCTTGACGGCGAACAAGGCCATCTTGGCGGCCCTGGCCCGGGGTTTCAGGGCCGCAGCCGCCGATTCCGGCGCCCACATCCTCCCCCCCTCGACGAGCTCCAAGGGGTAGGAAAGCCCGCCGATGTGGTCGCAGTGGGGATGAGAGATGAAGATGTCCGTAACCCGGGAGAGATCCACCCCAAGCGTCTCCACATTGTGCTCGAGGATCCCTCTGTCGGCCCCGGCATCGAAGAGGAAGACCCTGCCTTGGGTCTCCACTAAGGCCGAGAAGCCCCAACCGGCGATGAGAGGCGGCTCGGCCACGTTATCGTAAAGGACGAGGAGCCGCATACCTCCCCCTTATCTGATGGCCCCGGTGGGACAGGCCCTGACACAGACCCGGCAGCCCCGACAGAGCCCCGGGTCTATCCGGGCGATACCCCCTTCGATGCGGATTGCCCCTGAGGGGCAAGCATCGACGCACTGGCCACAGCCGGTACAGAGGCTGGGATCCACCCTGGGGACGGCCGTGCCGGTGGGTATTTCGGGCTCTACGGGCGGTGTCATAGGGCCCATGCCAATCCCCATCCCCCGTCCCATGCCTCGGCCGCCCCCACCGCGGCCACGGCCCCAGCCCTGCCCCATGCCCATTCCCCAACCGCGTCCCATGCCGCCACGGCCACGACCCCTGCCGCGGCCACCTCCCTTTCCCCTACCACGGCCCCAGCGGGGCCCGGTTCCATCTCCCCATGGCATCCCTTGCCTCCTTACTGAAATTGGTATATGCACATTTTAGCCCTGGATCTCCCTTCCGCCAGGGGTTCTCCGAGCCAGGAAGACCACGAAGCCAGCTTGGGGATCGCACCCTTCCCGAGGCTTTTCCACACGACGCACATCGCCCGGCGGCTGGTAAAGGGTCGAGTAACAGCGCTCCAGGTAGAAACCGGCTGCGGAAAGGAGCTTCTTCACTTCGGCCACCGTATAGAACCGGGCTCGGGAGTAGAAAGGATGCCCCTCCTTCCCCAGGGCTGTGTAACGGCGTCCCCAGGGACTTTCCGCCGGGACAAGCCCCACCACGAGCCCGCCCCCTTCCCGCAGGACCCGTCGGCATTCCCGCAACACCGCCGAGGGTTCCTCTACGAAACAGAGGGTGACGATGAGGAAGACGCCACCGAAGCTCTCGGCAGGGAAGGGAAGCGCCTCCCCCCGTCCCCGCACTACAGCCATTCCCCGTCTCCGGGCCATCTCCAGGAGCCGCTCCGCCGGGTCCAACCCCACATCGATCCCCAGGGAAGCGGCGAACCGCCCGCTTCCCACCCCCACCTCGAGCCAGGGACGAGGGAGGCCCTCCGCAGCCCGCCTCAAGGCGGAGAGTTCCGTTGGAAAAATGAGCTTCCCTTCCTCTTCGAACCAGGCATCGTACCGCTCCGCCAGCTCCTCGAAGGGATTCCCTTTCATCAGCGTCTCCCGGGGAGCCTCCGCAGGAAGAAGCGGTGGCCCCCGTACCGCTGCTCCACCAGCGCCCCTTGCCGCAGGAGGTCCTCCACCACATCCCAGCCCGCCCCATCCCGGGCCAGGATCTCCGCCACCGCCTCCTCCCTCAGGGGATGGACCGCGGCGATAGAGAGGAGGTCCCGCGCGGCATCGCCGCTCACGGCGAAGGACTCGCCCTCGTAGCCGATGAGGAGCTCCACCCTGGGGAGGGCATCGCTCAGGATCGCGTAGGCCCTGGCGAGAGCCCCCTCGTCCGGGGGACGCACCCAGGTCTCCGCCGGTGGCCTGGTGGGGACGGAGATGTAAGCCACGTCCGGACCCAGGGCCCGGAGGTACTCCGCCAAAGCCCGCAGTTCCTCCTCGGAGTCGTTGACCCCGGCTACCAGCATCGACTCGCTGATGAGCTTTCCCTTGAAGGAAAGACGGAATTCCAGGATCCCCCCTCGGACACACGCCCAATCGAGGCATTTGTGGGGCCGATCGATCCGCTTCCAGGTGCTTTCGGTCCCGGCATCCACCTTTACCGAGACCAGGTCGGCCCGGGCCAGATCAGCCCGCACATCCCGACGCCAGAGGAGGGAGCCGTTGGTGATGACGGCGACCAGTACTCCCATCCCCTTGAGAGCGGTGATCTCCTCCCCCAGGTTGGCATCCAGGGTAGGTTCCCCGTCGGGGACGAAGGTGATGTAGTCGACCTCCTCCCCTTGTCCCCGGAGCTCCGCGAGCCTCCGCTCGACGGCGGCCACGATCTCGTCTGGCCGGTAAAACCCCTCCCGGCGTATCTGCATCCTCGTGGTGCGACCCAGCTGGCAATAGACGCAGGAATAGGAACAGACCTTCGGGGGGATGTTGTTTATCCCCAGGGAGCGGCCCAACCGTCGGGAAGGGAC
>CAYTCK010000018.1:0-16921 GCA_964436445.1 uncultured Thermotogaceae bacterium
CGGACAGCGGCCACAATCTCGATCCATCCGTCGTTATCTATGTCGGCCAAAGCTGCTGCTGTTACGTCTTCAATAAGCGTAAATCCACCTCCCAAAGAATCTGCCATGTGAACCATGGCTAGTAGTCCACTCTCTAAAGTGAGAGTGACAACCGTATAGGATGATATGTTCCCTTCTATACCCAGTAAAATTCCACCACCCAATGCATCCAATTGTATCGGGTCAAGCAATCTTCCCGTGCCTGTTCCTCTAAAAACCACAACTTCCTCAGCCCACCTGCGCTCGAGGTAAATCTCCTGGGGCTCCTGTTTGTGGAACGGCTGGGTGATGAGTAGATCCAGCCAGCCCTCACCCGTGAGATCCGTGATGAACAGAGAAGGCGCCAACGGGGTGATATCGGGGACATCCGCTATGTAGGAGAAAGTCTCCCGAAACTGGCGTTCGTTTCTTGAGATGAAAACCTTTACGAACCTCCTGTACTCCCGCGGTTCCTTCTTCCCATCACCGAACACACAGAAACCTCCCACAACGAGATCGCTTTCCCCATCGCTGTTGAGATCGGCGGCGGCTATGCTCTGTGGCATAGCGACACAGTTAGTTTCTTCAGCAGAGATAGGGAAAGCCTCGGCCTTTTCCCATTTATGGGACCCGCGGTTATAGAGGATCTCCACCGAGGGGGGGTAGAACTTCGGGTAGGCGATATCGAGGAGGCCGTCCCCATCGAAATCTCCCACGGCTATGGGGTTCACAGGTTGCATGAAGTTGTAAACGACCAACGGCATCTCCAGCCACTGCTGTTGAAAAGTCCCGTCCCCGTTCCCCCACAGGATGAGAAGATAATTGACCACGGTCGGACTGCCATCTTTGCTGATGGTGACGGTGAAAAAGTTCACCGCGTCCAAATGTCCGTCGTTATCAAGATCCCTAACGACCCCAGCACCCCCACCTCCTTGAATGGTGCTTTCCAAAACAGGGCTCTCAGCTGCCAATGAAAGGCTTGCGAAATGTCCCTCACCCACGCCCGGGATGTAGAAAACCGAAAACCGGTGTTGCCCCTCAGCGTTATAGACGCCGACGATAAGATCTTGCCAACCGTCGCCGTTGAAATCACCGACCTCCAGTGACATCGGTTCCCCCACATGGAACTCCAGTGTGGTCAATGTGGGAGGAAACCAATCCTCGTGGATGTCCCCTATCCGGGGCTGGTCAGGGGCTGCGTTGCCCAAGGTGCTCAACATCACCAATACACCTGTACCCCTTATAAGCTTCTTCCACATCTTTCCTCCTTCCGCGCATTACAGGCATTCCGCCAACGTATGTTCAAGGTTTTCACCCCTCTTCGCCCATACCTCGGTGTCCCCCACCCGAGGCGGCTGCAGAACGTGGATGAGAAGATAAGCACGGCTTGAATCCTCACACTGGTCTGTGGCCTCGAAGATTACCCATCTCCAGGGATCGGGCTTCAGTGGAACTTTTAACTCCATTGTGGAAGAAACATCCGGATATCCCTTGATCCAAGCCGTCAAGCGCACCGTTCCTTCCGTGGCACACTCATTTGGACAGAAACGGATGTGCACCTCATCCCCGCTCCCTACTGTGGTGAGGGTTTCTGAGCTGATGCCGAACGTGGCCCTGCCCCCACTTGTCTCCACCCGGACCTCGATATCGTGGAGTATTGGGTTGGGATCCGCGATCCGGATCTTGAGGAGCCTCGTCGTCGCCCCCCGGTTGATGAAGCAGAGATCAGAGGCTTCGTTCATCTCCAGAACTCGATGATCGGCCGCTTGAGCACAGTGAAAGTTACGGAAGCCGAATCGGTGTTTCTAGAAGTAGTTTCAAAACCCATGTGTTTTGGCTAATCTTGAGGCACTGGAGAAGCTCGTATACTTGCTGCTGGTGCAGGAGAACGAAAGGTTCCTAGGCAGGAGATTGCAGGGCTTCGTGGAAATGCAGTCGGGAAGCTGCCATGCCCTTGGACACACTCGATGAGGCGCTATCTCAGAGCTTCACATGGTTCCATAACCTCATCATGGATGGCTGTTTTTAATGGGGGCGTACGAGATCCGTTTGCAAGCCATTAGAGAATCCTTTAAGATGGATCGGCCTTCTTTTCCCCGGAAGTCAACGCCGGCTATACCCCTTCGGACTTGTGGAAGGAGGTGATGATGGGCCAGGAACGCCGGTTTAAACATTTTTATTCACCATATTGGGATTTTAGAACCCTCGGGGATGTACCTCTTCTGGAGCCGGAATTGAGCGTCGTTATCGCCACCTATAACCGCTCTCCCTTTCCGCCGGGGAGCCGGGAGCGGAATCCCTTGGAGCTCCTCTTTTGGGCCCTTGCCGCACAGAAAGGGGTGAAGCTCCGGGAAATCGTGGTGGTTGATGATGGTTCTCGGGATCACACACAAAAAGTCGTGGAGCACTGGCGGCCCGTGATGGAGGGGAAGGGGATAGAGCTCCTCTATCGCCGGAACCCGCATCGTCTGGGGTCGGCGGCTAGTCGCAACCTGGGCATCCGCCTCGCCAGGAGTTCCTATATATACCTCACGGATGACGACTGCATCCCCACTCCCTATGCTCTCTTCGGTGGACTCCTTTTGGCAACGGAACTCGATGGGGTAGTGGATCTACCGGTTTACTACCGGGCCACTGTGCCCACAGAGTTCCGCCCCCTCTCCCGGATCGGGGCAGTGGACTTTCAGTTGGGGATCAAAGAGGGTGGGTTGGACGCTTATCCCCGGGAATATCTGCAGCGACCGCGCTTCTGGGATCGGGGTCTCGGGATCCTCATGCCCCTGGAAATCGAGGATCTAAACGCCAACTTCATCGGGCCCAAGGGGGCCTTGTTGGCTGCCGGTGGCTTCCCAGAGGACCTGCCGTGGCGCAATTCCTTCTCCGAGGAGTCGGAGCTTGCCCAGGGCCTCCTCGAGGCCGGTTACAGGATCTATC
The DNA here is from genome assembly GCA_964436445.1 of uncultured Thermotogaceae bacterium. GTDB lineage: Bacteria > Bipolaricaulota > Bipolaricaulia > Bipolaricaulales > Bipolaricaulaceae > CAYTCK01. The sequence goes on from CAYTCK010000018.1 coordinate 2,953, forward strand.
TCCTCCCGGATCCCAAGTTCCATGCGGTCCATCTGCGTTTCGGCCACTCGGGACGGGGGGAGCTGGTGGGGCCGGACTGGAGCGGGGGGATCCTGGGGGAGGCTGTCCGCTGGGCCAATGTCCCCAGAGAGGACACCGGGAACCGCCTCCAGGACGCCCGGGAGTACTACAGCACGAAGATCCTGGCCAACTTCCGTTTCTTTTGGAAACGGGACCCTGAGGGGGCCCGCCGCTATCTCCTGCGGCAATTGGAGACCGCGGAGGAGTTCGACGGCAAATACTATCCCATCCCTCCAGGGGAGATACGGAGCATCATGGAGGGGATCGTGGAGGAACTAGGGGAAGCGCTGCCGGATCTCAGCCTGCCGGAGGCCCCAAGCTCTCGGTGAATTCCCGTAACAGATCGCGCTGGCGACGGCTCAAACGTTTGGGGATCACCAAACGCCAGTGCACCACCAGGTCCCCCCGTCCCGGTCCCTGAGGCATGCCCCGGCCGCGGAGCCGCAGGGGCTTATGGGGGTCGGTCCCTGGGGCTATCTTGAGCTTCTCCTCCCCCTCCAGCGTGGGGACCGTGACCTCGCCCCCCAACACCAATTGGCCGTAATGTATCGGCACCTCCACGTGTAGGTCTGCCCCCTGGCGGCGGAACACGGGATGGGGCTGGATCTCCACCACGATGATCAGATCACCCGGTGGCCCACCGGCGATCCCAGCGTTTCCCTGCCCCCGGAGCCGCAACCGCGCTCCGTCCTCGATGCCTTTTGGGATCTCCACTGAGATCTCGGAACGCTCCCGGACCCGGCCTCCACCATGGCACTTGCGGCAAGGGGACTCGAGCACGCTTCCCGTGCCACCACATTCGGGGCAGGGCCTGACGTTGATGAAAGTGCCGAAGAGGGATGTGTGGCGGTACTCGATCCTCCCGGTTCCCCGGCAGGTGGGGCAGGTCTTCAACCCGGTCCCGGGCTCCATCCCCGTGCCACCACAGCGGTCGCAGGGGACGTAGCGGGGGATGGTGGCCCGGATCCTGGTGCCGAAAGCAGCGTCCTCCAAGCTGATCTTCACCCGGTATTCCAGGTCCTCCCCCCGCTGGGCCCGGGTCCGGGTCGCCGCCCGTCCCCCACCACCGAAGAACAAATCGAACAGATCCTCGAAGGCCCCCCGGCCGAAGACTTCCTCGAAGACCTCCCGGGCCCTACGGAAGTCAGCCGGACCGAAGTCGAAACCCTGTTCCGGTCCCACATGGCCGTAGCGGTCGTATTGGGCCCTCTTCTGAGGGTCCGAGAGGACCTCGTAGGCCTCGGTGATCTCCTTGAACTTGCGCTCTGCCTCGGCCTTGTCCCCCGGGTACATGTCGGGGTGGTACTTCTTCACGAGCCTCCGGTAGGCCCGTTTTATCTCTTCCTGGCTGGCATCCCGGGGGACCCCGAGGATCTCATAGTAGTCCTTGGACACGGGGGATCACTTCCCCTCCTTTTCCTCAGCGCTTCCCGCTGCCGCCTCGGCCCCCTCGGCGGCCCGCTGGTAGGCCTCAGCCATCACCTCGGCGGAGACGCGCTTCAGCTCCTCGGTGGCCTGGCGGATGGTCGTGGCATCGGCGTCCTTCTTTTCCAGGGTCTCCCGCAACGATCTGATGGCGGCTTGGATCCTGTCGCGTTTCTCGGCCGGGACCTTGTCCCCGAGCTCCTTCAGAGCCTTCTCCACGGTGTAGGCGAGCTGATCCGCCTCGTTTTTTGCCTGGGCGAGCTCCAGCTTCCTCTTGTCCTCTTCAGCGTACTGCTCTGCTTCCTTGCGCATGCGCTCGATCTCCTCGGGGGAGAGGCGGGAAGTCTCCTTGATGGTGATGGAGGCCTCCTTCCCTGTCGCCCGGTCCCTGGCGGTGACGTGTAGGATCCCATCGGCGTCGATACGGAAGGTGACGTCGATCTGAGGGACGCCCCTGGGTGCCGGCGGTATCCCGGAGAGGACGAACTTCCCCAGTGACCTGTTGTCGGCGGCCATCTTGCGCTCGCCCTGGACGATATGGATCTCTACCTGGGTCTGGAAGTCCTCGGCGGTGGTGAAGGTCTTGGTGCGCTCCACCGGGATGGTGGTGTTCCGCTCGATGATGGGGGTAGCGATACCGCCCAGGGTTTCCACCGAGAGGGTGAGAGGGGTGACATCCAAGAGCACGATCTCCTTCATCTCCCCGGCGAGGACAGCCGCCTGCAACGCCGCCCCCAGGGCCACCACCTCGTCGGGGTTGATCTCCTTGTTGATCTTGGCACGGCCGAACTTCCTCGCCACCAGCTCCTGGACCTTAGGGATCCGAGTCGAGCCTCCCACCAACACCACCTGGTCGATCTCGTCAGGGGAGAGCTTGGCCGCCTCCAAAGCGGAGTCCACGATCCTCATCGTGCGTTGGAGAAGATCATCGATCATGGCCTCGAACCGGGCCCGGGTGAGGGTCCTCTCCAGGTGCTTGGGGCCGGATGCGTCCACGGTGAGGTAGGGGAGGGATATCCGAGTCTCCATCCGGGAGGAAAGCTCTTTCTTCGCCTGCTCCGCCGCTTCCTTCAGCCGTTGCAGGGCCGCTGGATCCCCCGAGAGGTCGATCCCCGTATCCTTCCGGAACTCCTCCAGGAGCCAGTCCATGATGCGACGGTCGAAGTCATCGCCACCCAATTGGGTATCCCCATCGGTGGCTATGACCTCGAACACCCCCTCCCCTATCTCGAGGATCGAGACGTCGAACGTCCCACCGCCGAGGTCGTACACGAGGATCTTTTGCTCCTTCTCCTTGTCCAGTCCGTAGGCCAGGGCGGCGGCGGTGGGCTCGTTGATGATCCTCAGGACCTCGAGGCCAGCGATCTTCCCCGCGTCCTTTGTGGACTGGCGCTGGAGGTTGTTGAAGTAGGCGGGGACCGTGATCACCGCCTTCTTTATCTCCGTTCCTAGGTACTCCTCAGCGTCGCGCTTCAACTTCTGGAGGATGAAGGCTGAGATCTGCTCGGGGGTGTACTCCTTGACCTCGCCGTTCTTGAGGACCACCTGGACCCGGTAATCGGTCCCCATCTTCCGTTTGATGGAGAGGATGGTGCGGTTGGGGTTGATGATGGCTTGGCGGCGGGCGTGCTGGCCCACCAGCAACTCCCCCTCCTCGGTGAAAGCCACCGCGGAGGGAGTGGTGCGTTCACCCTCGGCATTGGGGATCACCTCGGGACGTCCCCCCACCACATGGGCCATACAGGAGAACGTCGTCCCGAGGTCGATTCCGATCACCTTCTCCTTAGCCATCGCTATCACCTCCTTTGGGGCCGAGGCTTACCACGACCTTGGCCGGACGGAGGACCTTCCCGTTCCGCAGCCAGCCGCGCTCGAGCTCCGCTATCACCGTGTTCTTCTCGGCCTCGGCCGCCTGTACCATGACCGCTTCGTGGTAGGCGGGGTCGAAGGGCCTCCCCAGGGCGGGGAATGGCTCGCAGCCCTTCCGCGCCAGGATCTCCCGGAACTGGGAAAGGATGCCCCGGATCCCTTCGACGAAACCCTCGGCATTCCCATCGCGCTCCAGGGTCTCCAGGGCCCGCTCCAGGGAATCGTACACGGGCAGGAAATCGCGGATCACCCGGTCCTGTTCCTCCTCTGCCAGGGCGTTCCGCTCCCGCTCTATCCGTTTGCGGTAGTTGTCGAACTCGGCTTGGAGCTCCAAGAGGCGACGTCGCAGCTCCCGGATCTCCTCCTCTCTCTCTGCCAGGGCATCCCGCAGGGCCTGGATGTCTTCCCCGCAACCCTCAGAGGGTCTTACCGTCATCGTGCCGACACCTCCTGGGACTCGCAGGCCTCCTCCCAGAGGGCTAGATGCCCGGAGAGGCGTTTGGCCACGTACCGCACCGCCGACAGGGCCAGGGCGTAATCGAGCCATAGGGGGCCGATAACCCCCAGGACCCCCATGCCGGAAAGGTAGGGGGCGCTCACCAGGGACACCTCCTCCAGCCCCGGGACAGGAAGGTCGCCGACCCGCACCTGGGCACCGGTACCTGTGCGGTGTATCTCGAGGACGAGTTCAACGAAGCTTTGCTCCTCCCCTAACAGCCTGAGCAACTCCCTGGGCAAGCCCCTCCCCGGGGGAGAGGAAAAGGAAGCGTACAGGTATTGAAGTCCCCGGAGGAAGAGCTTCCGTTCCCCAGGCCAACGGGCTACGGCTTCCAAGACCTCCCTGACGATGCGCCGGGGCCGGCCATACCAACCTGTTTCGGCCTCCAGCAGCTCGGGGACCTGGGAGAGGGACCTTCTCCGCAGGAGTCTATCCAGGATCGCCCCCGCCTCCACCACATCCTCCGAACAGGGGTGGCGTGGGAGGCGTACCAGGAGGCTCCCCACGAGCCCAAGCTCAGTAAGGATGATCAGTAATATCCCCTTCCTCCCGATGGGCTCGAGATGGGTCTTGAGGAGGCGGAGGCGCTTCAGGGAAGGGGCGATGACGAACCCGGCCTCCCGGGCCATGGTGGCCAACGCCAGGGCTCCGAGCCGGAGCAGCTCCTCCACATCGTGGAGGCGCCTCTGGAAAGGCTCCACGAGATATTTGCCCTCCTCCTCCCGGGACTCCCCGAGCTCCAGGAGCCAGCGGGCGAAGTAGCGAAAACCCTTCGCGGTGGGGACCCTGCCCGCTGAAGGGGAGGGTTTGTACAGGTACCCCTCCCGCTCCAGGGCAGCGAGCTCGTTCCGCACGGTGGCAGAACACCAACGGTGCCCGTACTCCTCCACCAGTTCCTTGGAGGAGACAGGCTTCCTTGTCTTGATGTAGCGGTCCACTACCTCCTTCAGTATCAGCCCCCGGCGATCGAGCATTTAGCACTCACCACCGTTCAGTGCTAAAAATTACCCAAAGGGGGACATCTCGTCAAGAAACCGCGTTGCTTTCTTTAAATCCCTCCGTTAGCGGGGGCGACGAGTGGCCCGCTCGAAGGGGCTGGGGAAGTAATCCCGCAGGATCGAACCCCCCACGAACTCTCGGAGGATGGAGGTCTGGGGGATCTCCCGTCCGGGGTAAGGTTTGAACCACCGCAGGATGGAAAGGAGTCTCTCCGCTTCCACCTTGTACTTGGGATCCCGTACCTGGAGGAGCAGGTTTTCCACCCGGGGCCGCAGTACCGCCCACTCGTAGGCCAAAGCGGAGTTGAACATCACGTGGGCCCGGCCCTGGTAGGGGAAGATGAAGCGCTTTTCCCCCCGGCGTACGTTGGGCCAGAGCCGCAATGTGTCCTGGGCATCGTAGCCCCGGTAAGCCGCGTCCCGGACGATGCGGCGGATGAGGCGGGTGTCCGTGGTGGAGATGCGGTTGTAATCGTCCAGGTTGATCTGGGTGAGGGCGGAGACGTAGATCCGAAAGGCCCTCTCCCCCAGGTCCTGGGGGAGGAGCCTGGGGTTGAGACAGTGGATTCCCTCCACGAGGAGGAGGTCGTCCCCGCCCAGTTTCAGCTCCATACCCTCCTCCCGCTCCCCGGTGATGAAGTTGTAACGGGGGAGCCGCACACGTTTCCCGGAAAGCAGCGCCTCCAGATCCCGATGGAAGAGCTCCAGATCCACCGCCCTGATATCGTCGAAGTCGGTGATCCCCCGTTCCTCCATGACCCGGCGGGGGAGGAAATAGTCGTCCAAGGAGATAGGATAAGGCCTGAGCCCGAGGGAAAGGAGTTGGATGCAGAGCCGCTTCGTGAAGGTGGTCTTGCCCGAGGAGGAGGGGCCCGCTATGAGGACGATCCCCCGCCTGCCCTCAGGGAGCTCCGCGATCTGGTGGGCGATCTGCACGATCCTTTCCTCGTGCAAGGCCTCGGAGACCAGGATGATCTCCCGGATGCGGCCGTTCGCGATGGCCCTGTTGATCGAGTTCACGTCCTGAAGTCCCAAGAGCTCCAGCCAATGGCCGTACTCCTCGAAAACCCCCCACAGGGCGTGGTAGTCCTCCACCGGGGCGAGCTCAGTGGGTCTCTCTCTACGGGGGAACCGCAGGATGAACCCCCGGTGATAGGGGCTCAGGGCGAAGAACCGAAGGTACCCTGTGGAAGGGACCATGGGCCCGAAGAAACAGTCCTGTACGGGGCCGAGTCGGTAGACGGCGATGGTTTCCTCCTCGCCGTTGGCTATGAGTTCCGCCTTGGAGATACGCCCCTGGGCAGCGAAGATCCGAGCCGCCTCTTGCCGGGGGAGATCCTCACGCAGGATGGGGAGGTTTTGGGCGACGAGCTCCCGCATCTTGCTTTCCAGGGCCTGGAGTTCCTCCGAACTGAAGGGATCCCGGTCCGCCACCCAGCAGTAGTAACCCCCGAAGGGGACCGAATGGTCCACCACCACCCGTGTCCCCGGGAAAAGCTCCGTCATAGCAGCCTCCAAGAGGAGGTTCAGGGAGCGGGTGTAGATCCTTATCCCCTCGGAATCGGTGAGGAAGACCGGCTTGACCTCGATATCCCTTCGCACCGGGTAGCTGAGCTCCAGGAGCCTCCCGTCCTCGATCCCAGCCAGGAAGGGGATCATGGCATCGGGATAGGCGGCGGCCAGGAACTCCTCCAAGGGGGTGCCCACCGGTCCCTCGAAAATCCGCCCATCGCTCAGGCGGACTTGGACCGTCTCCCTGGGGGCAGCGGGATGCACTTTGGATCTCAAGGGAAAGGAGATTATAGCGCGCCGCGGACCCGCCTCCAGCCGCTATCCCCGTTCGTGGAAGAAGATCAAACGGGTGTCGCCGTAATCCCTCTCCCGGAAGGCCTCCAACTTTCCGTAGCTCCTCCCGATATCGTCCTTGCGGCCCACCTCAGCGATGATCACGCCACCCTCCCGGAGGAGGGGACTTTCCCCCAGGAGCTCAAGGGCCCTCCGGGCCAGGCCGCTGGCGTAGGGGGCTCCGATGAAGATGATGTCGAAACACCTTCCCTCTCGCTGGAACCGGCGGATGGCATCGAGGGCGTCCGCCCTCAGTATCTCCACTCGATCCAGGTAACGGAGCTTCTGGACGTTCTCCCGGATGATGCGCACCGCCTGGGGCGAGGCATCCACGAAGGTGGCCCAGCGGGCGCCCCGGGAGAGGGCCTCGAGGCCCACGGCCCCGGTGCCGGCGAAGAGGTCGAGGAACTCGGCGTCCCTTACCAGCTCGCCCAGGGCATCGAAGAGGGCGGCCCGCACCCGGTCCCGCAGGGGGCGGATCCCTGGTTCCCGCCACTCCACCAGCTTATGGCCTTTCCGTTCCCCTCCGATGATCCTCACTGGTTCCCCATACCCCTTTGGGCTACCATTGGCGCGCCTGTGAGTTTAGCCCAAGAGGAGGAAGATTGAGATACGACGTTGCCATCGTAGGGGCGGGGCCGGCCGGACTCTTCGCGGCTTGGGAGCTCTCGGGGAGTGGCCTGCGAGTGGTGGTGATCGAGAAAGGGGGGGCTCCCAAGGAGCGGAGGAGCATCACCTGTGGGGTAGGCGGGGCCGGGGCCTTCTCCGACGGGAAATTGAATCTCACCCCTCAAATCGGGGGCGATCCGGCCTCCATCGGCTACAGCCCTGGGGAGCTCCTTCCCCTGATCCAGGAGGTGGATGAGGTCTTCACCCGCTACGGCGCGCCACCGAAGTACTCCGGCGAGGACGATGCGGCCCTGGCGGAGCTGAAAAAGAGGGCCTCGGCCTCCGGGATCGAGTTCATCGCCGGTCGCCAACGCCACATCGGGACCTCCCGGATACGGGAGGTGATCGAGGCCTTCTATCGGGACCTCGTTTCCCGGGGAATCCATTTCCTCCTGGGTACTCAAGTGAAGAGGATCGTCCGGTCCGATGGGGGCTTCGCCCTGGAGACCACGGGCCCCAGGGTGGAAGCCGAGTACGTCCTCGCGGCCCCGGGACGGGCCGGGGCCTATTGGCTCCGGGGCGTCGCCCGGGAATTGGGAGTGGAACCCTCCTTCGGACCACTGGACGTGGGGGTGCGGATCGAGTTCCCGGCGGAGATCTACGAGCCCATCGAGCGGGTGATGTACGATGCCAAGTTCCGGGTGCGAACACCGACTTACGATGACTTGGTGCGCACCTTTTGCACCAATCCTCGGGGGTTCGTGGTCAAGGAGGATTACGAGGAGTTTGTGTTGGTGAACGGGCATGCCGAGAACGAGAAGAAGACAGCAAACACGAATTTCGCCCTTTTAGTACGCATCGAGCTCACCGATCCAGTGGAGGACACCACCGAGTACGGTCGGGCCATAGCCAAGTTGGCTACCACTATCGGCGGGGGACGTCCCATCCTCCAGCGTCTCAAGGACCTGAAACAGGGACGCCGTTCCACCCTGGAGCGGATACGCAGGGTCCCGATCCAGCCCACCCTCCCGGAGTTCACCCCGGGGGATATCTCCATGGCCCTCCCCCACCGGGTGGTCCTGGACCTCCTGGAGGCCATCCAGCGCCTGGACCGGATCATCCCCGGACTCTCGGCCGAGGGCACGTTGGTGTACGCCCCGGAGATCAAGTTCTACGACACCCGCTATCGGGTGAAGCGAGGGATGGAGACGGAACTTCCGGGTTTCTACGTGGCCGGTGACGCCTCGGGCCACTCCCGTGGGATCGTGTTCGCGGCCGTCACCGGGCTGCTGGCAGCCCGGGACATCATGGCCAAGGCGGGGGCCAGCCGGCCCAAGGAGGCGCTGGAGGCTCGATGAAACTTCTCATCTCCTCCTTGGCGCTCCATCCCGAGAGCCCCCTGAAAGCAGCCTCCTTGGCCGAGGAGTTGGGGGCCAATGGGGTGGAGGTCCTCTGCGACCCCCCTTGGCATCCCCGGGGATGGGATCCGAAGCTCGTGCGGGAGCTTCGCTCCCGGGGCGTGGCCCTCTCCCTGCACGCGCCCATCGCCGAGGTGAACCTCATGTCCCCCCATCCAGAGGCGCGGCGGTTCGCCAGGGCGGAGATCGCCCGGACCATCTCCCTGGCGGCCAGGATGGGTGCCCGCTCCGTTACCCTTCATTTGGGCTACCGCTCCACCGGTTCCCCCTTCGATCCTCCCTGGGAAGCGGCCCTGGAGTCCCTCTCCGCCCTGGGGAGGATGGCGCGGGAGGCGGGGGTGGAGCTCTGCTTGGAGAACGACCCCCGGCATCCCCGGCTCTACCTTGCCGACCTCCCTCGCCTCCTGGAGGTGGCCCGGGAGACAGGCGTTGGGGTCACCCTGGACGTCGGACACGCCTGGATCTCCCACGGGAGGGGAGCACTGGAGCACCTGGGAGAGCTCGCCCCCTTGGTCCGGGTGGTCCACGTCCACGATAACCACGGGGAGGTGGACGAACACCTCCCCCTCGGGGCCGGGGAGATCCCCCTGCGGGAATTCCTCGTGGCCTTGAAGGGGTGCCCCGTGGCGGTCCTGGAGCTTCTCTCGGTAGAGGCCATTCGGGAGAGCTTTCCGGCGCTACGGGAGCTCGTGGCGGGCCTTTAGGGAAGGATGTGGCGCAGTTCCTCCTTGATGCTCCTGGCGAGGGCAGGGCCGAAATAGGGAAGCCGTGCGATCTCCTCCTCCGGGGCCACGGCCAAGTCGCGCAGTGACCGATAGCCAGCACCGTAAAGCACCCTGGCCCGGATCCGGCCGATCCCTCGCAGCCGAACCAGCTCCAGGAGCTCCTCCCGCACCCCGTGCCGCACCCTCTCCCGGAGCCTCTCCAGGTCCCCTTGGGGCAGACGGAGCAAACGTGCCAGGGCCCCGGCGGCGTACAGAAGCCACTCTCCGGCCTCAACAAGCCGGTGGATGTCTCCGGGCCCCACGCCGAAGTTGTCGTAGAGTTCGTCCTCCGTGTCTTCCTCGATCCAGCGGTAAAGGACCAGGGCCGTCTTCAGTTCCGCCAGGAACCCCCGATATCCCCGCTCCCCGGGCCTTGGGACGTCCACCAACCAGAGCCCTCGATATCCCCGGGCAACCTCCTCCAGGAGATCCATCTCCGCGCGACGGGGGGAGAGGAGCTCCATGTCCGGGGTGCGGGCGAGTAGATGGAGTAAGGTCAACGGCCTGGAGCCGATCTCCCGGGCGCGGCTGAGCCCTTCCCGGAGGACCACGGCCGATACCGGATGGATGTAGAGTTTCGCCACGAGCTCCCCCAGGGGCGTGGTCTTCAACCTCCCCCGGGACTCCACCAAGAAACCCTCCCGCAACAGGAATTCCAGTTCCAGCCGCAGCGCAAAGGCGAGCTCTCCCATCCCCTGCTGTTGGGCGAACAGGGTGAGGCCGAAGAACTCCATGAGACCCTCCGGGCTCCCCGCGTACCCCGCGGCCACGGCCCCCAGGACGTGGGCTGCCAGCATCCCGGAGCTGCCCAAAGCGGAGACGATTCGTTCCGGCGGAGCGAAGACGAACCGCTCGAAGAGCTCCTGCATCCCCTCCTCGTCCTTAGCGATGAGGATCGCCTCCCCGAAGGGATCCAATCCGGGTCGCCCGGCCCGGCCCGCCATCTGGTGGTACTCCAACGTGGGGATGTAAGCCGCGCCTCCTCCGGCCCCGTAGCGGCGTACGTCCCGGATGACCACCCTGCGAGCGGGGAGGTTCACCCCGGCCGCCAGGGTGGTGGTGGTGCAGAGGGCCTTGAGGAGGCGTTCCCGGAAGGCATCCTCCACCGCTCGGCGTTGGAGGTGGTGCAGTCCGGCGTGGTGGAAAGCGACCCCGTTGCGAACACAGCGGGCCAGCTCCCGCCCCAGCGCGGTCGGCTCCCCGTTTCCCCCTTCCACCCTCTCGGCCAGCCGGGCGAGCTCCTCCCGTTCCCCTTTGTCCAGGAGTTTCGCGAGGCGTTTGCCTAACCTCCTGGCCACGGCCTGGGTGGAACGCCGGGTGGAAACGAAGATCAGGGCCTGCCCTCCGGTTCGCACCGTATCCAAGACCAACCGTTCCAGGGGATCCCCTTCTCCGCCCACCTCCCGCACCTCCCCGGAGGCATAGAAGATCCTTCCCTCGAGGTAGACACCCTTCCGCAGGGGAACCGGTCGGAAATCGCTCACCAAGGCCTCGGCCCCGAGCCAGCGGGCGAGCTCCTCGGGGTTGCTGATGGTCGCTGAGAGGGCCAGTACCTGTAGTTCCGGCAGGGCCCGCCGCAGGGCAGCAAGCACCACCTCCAGGGTAGGTCCCCGGCCCGGATCCCCCAAAAGGTGGATCTCATCCACCACCACCAACTTCAGTCCCTCCAGGAGCCATCCCGCCCGGTGACGCAGGAGGGAGTCGGCCTTCTCGTTGGTGAGGACCAGGATGGGGTAGGAGGCCAAACGGCGATCGGGGCGGTCGAAGTCGCCGGTGGCCACACCGACCTCTATACCCAAAGGCTCACACTTTTTCCTAAAGTCCTCGTACTTCTCCCGGGCCAAGGCCCGGAGGGGGACGAGGTAAAGGGCCCGTCCGCCCCGGATGTGGACCGCGTGGAGCATGGCCAGCTCCGCCACCAGTGTCTTCCCCGAGGCCGTGGGTGCTACCAGGACGAGGCTTTTCCCCGTTATCGCCCCGGCCCGGATGGCCTCCAGCTGGGGCGGATACAACCGCTGGATCCCGGAACGCCCCAGGATCTCTGGGAGACCGGCTGGGAGGCCGTAGAGCCGGACAAGCTCCCGGATATCCATCCCGGAAGGCTTACCCAGACCCCGGCCTCCCGGCAACTCGGTCTCAGACGGGGTGCCCGGCCATGGCCGCCCTCCGGGAGGAGATGACCTCATCGGCCACCTCTTGGGGCACCGCTTCGTAGTGGGAAAAATGCATCACGAATGAGCCCCGTCCGCTCGTTATGTTTCGCAGCTCCGAGGAGTAACCGAACATCTCCGCCAGCGGGACCTTGGCCCTGAGCACCGCGGTCCCCTGCTTCACGTCCATACCTAAGACCTTGCCCCGCTTGGCGGCCAACCCCCCGGCCACAGGTCCCACGTACTCCTCCGGAACGCTCACTTCCACCGTCATCACCGGCTCCAGGAGCCTCATGCCGGCCCGTTGAGCAGCATTCCGGAAGGCGTGTTTGGCGCAGATCCGAAAGGCCTGCTCCGAGGAGTCCACCTCGTGGAAGGAGCCATCCAGGAGCGTCACCTTCACGTCCACCACCGGATAGCCGGCCAAGGGGCCCTTGGCCATGGCCTCGATGATCCCTTTCTCCACCGCAGGGATGAACTCCCGGGGTATCCTTCCCCCTGTGACCTTGTTGGCGAATTGCAAGCCACTTCCCGGCTCCCCGGGTTCCAAGAGAACCACAACGTGGGCGTATTGACCATGGCCCCCGGTTTGCTTCACCAGCTTCTCCTCGTGCTTCACCGTCCCGATGACGGTCTCCCGATAAGCCACCTGGGGTCGTCCCACCTCGACCTCCACCCCGAATTCCTGCCGGATGCGATCCACGATGACCTCCAGGTGCAGCTCCCCCATCCCCGAGATCAGGGTCTCCCCGGTCTCGGGATCGGTGCGCACCACGAAGGTGGGATCCTCCGCTGCCAAGTGCGCCAGGGCACGGGAGAGTTTGTCCAGATCAGTCCTTTGTGCTGGTGTGATGGCCATATCCAGCACCGGGGCGGGGAACTCGATGGGCTCGAGCAGCAAGGGCGCCTCCGGAGGACAAAGGGTATCCCCGGTAGAGGTTTCCCCCAACCCGATGGCCGCTCCCACGTCCCCTGCCCGGAGTTCCTCCACCGGATGACGCTTGTCAGCGTGGACTTCGAAGAGGCGCCCCACCCTTTGCTTCACGCCTCGGGTGGCGTTCAAGACCACATCCCCAGTCCGTAGGATGCCGGAATAGACCCGGAGATAGGTGAGCTTCCCCACATGGCGGTCCGCTTGGACCTTGAAAGCCAATGCGGCCAAGGGTTCCGCCTCCCGGGGATATCGTCGGATCTCCTCGCCCTCCCATTCTCCGATCACCGGGGGGAGATCCCGAGGGGAGGGGAGGAAGTCCACGACGGCGTCCAGTAGCCTCCGGACCCCCTTGTTACGGAAGGCGGAACCGCAGAGGACTGGGACGATCGTCCCGGCGATGGTCCCGGACCGCAGCGCAGCCACGATCTCCTCCCTCCGCGGTTCGGTCCCCTCCAGGTACTGCTCCAGGATTCCATCGTCCTGCTCTGCCGCTTTCTCCAGGAGGAACTCCCTGGCCTCACGGGCCTCCTCCAACAGTTCCTCCGGTATCGGCTCCCGCAACTCCTCGATCCCCTCCGGCCCTTCCCGGTAGAAGATGGCCTCCATGGTGAGGAGATCCACCACCCCCCGGAAACGGTCCTCGGCACCGATGGGGATAACGATAGGGACCGGGTTCGCCGAGAGCTCCCTGCGTATCTCCTCCACCACGCCCCAGAAATCGGCCCCGATCCGGTCCATCTTGTTGACGAAGGCGATCCGGGGGACCCGGTAGCGCTCGGCTTGCCGCCAGACCGTCTCTGACTGGGCCTGTACCCCTTCCACAGCACAGAAGAGGGCCACGGTCCCGTCCACTACCCGGAGGCTCCTCTCCACCTCGGCAGTGAAGTCCACATGGCCTGGGGTATCGATGATGTTGATGCGATGATCCCGCCAATAAACCGTGGTCACGGCGGAGGTAATGGTGATCCCCCGGGCTTTCTCCTGAGGCATCCAGTCCATGGTGGCCTGGCCCTCATGTACCTCACCGATCCGGTGTTTCTTGCCGGTGAAGTAGAGGATCCGCTCCGTGACCGTGGTCTTTCCGGCATCGATATGGGCCGCAATGCCGATGTTCCGCACCTTCCTTATGTCCACAGGCAAAGCACCTCCTGTTTTTCTCTTCGTTTGGGGAAATAAAAAATCCCCCTTTTCTCACTGGGGGATGGACGGCTTATCCAACTCCCTTCTCCTGTTCGCTCAGAAGCATACGGTGGACCTCGCTCACCTTCAAGTCCTGAGCACCGGCTCTGTTAAAAACAGCCATCCATATGAGGCTGTGAAGCCAAGCGAAGCTCCGAAGCTATCTACTCAAACTATCCAAGCCTTTCTTTGTGGGGAAATAGCGATCGAAGTCCTTGA
>CAYTCK010000019.1:0-16825 GCA_964436445.1 uncultured Thermotogaceae bacterium
CTTAGCGTTCGACGTCCACCGGGACGATGCAGATGAAGGAGAAGTCGGAGTCGCCGGTATTGCGGAACTGGTGCTCCTCGTGTGGCGGCACGAAGGCCACGGTGCCCGGGTAAAGCGGGTGAATCCTGGCCTCCGTCCAAAGTTCCCCTTTCCCCTCGAGCACCAGGACCCCGTGTTCGTAGGGGTGGCGGTGTTTTGGGGAATGTCCCCCGGGGCCCAGAGTGAAGAGGCGCACAGCGAAGGTCGGAGCCCCATCGTCGGGGCCGATGAGGATCTTCTTCGATACCCTCAACGTCTGGACCCCATCCGAGATATCGTGACCTTCCACCTCGGAGATATGCTTCACCACCGCCACGTCTTCCCTCCCGCCATTTACCACCCTTCAAAGCTCCATGGCCAAGAAGGGCACCAGAAGCTCTTGAGGTGTGAGGCCGCCGTGCATCCCCCGCAGTTTGAACTCCTCGCCCTCGGGCCAGAGGAAGAGCTTCCGCCCCAGAGCCAGGGCCACGAGATCCCCTAGACGAGCCCGAATACGATCCTCAGGGGCCTCCAGGCCCCAGAGCTTTCCCACCAGAGCCTCTTCAGTGCCCATCACCAGGAATTCCCCTGGGTACCTTTCCTGAAGATAGTCACGCAGGAGGGCCTCCTTCCCCCTGCGTACGAAGAAGTAACCGGCCCGCAGGTCCCCCACGGGCTGGAAAAGGAGCACCCGTTGCAACACCGGGTCCCGCCGGCAGTCGATCGGATCCCGCTGGGGATCTATACCCACGAAACCATGGTCCGCGGTGACGAGAACCGTGACCCCGCTGGCCCGCTCCAGGAGGCCCTCCCGCAGCCGACGGAAGAAGAGGGAGACCTCCTGGGCAAAGGCCTCGGAATCGGGACCGTAAAGGTGGGCCAAGGTATCGGTGGTGGGCCAGTAGATCCCAAGGAGCCACCTGCCCGGCCGGGACAACGCCTCCCGCAACAGAGGGAAGAGATCGGAGAGGCCAATGAAGGGAACGATCTCCTCCACGCCCCGATAGAGCACCCCCGAGAGCCCAGAGTTCACGATGTATTTGGGGAGAAAGAGCACGGACCTGACGCCCGCCCGGGCCAGAAGCTCGTAAATAGTCGAGATCCCCACGAGTTTCCCGATCTCCACCCCCACGTTCTTGATGGAATCGTTCGGGGCCCCGGGGGCGGCCAGCTTGATCATGTTCACCACGGCTCCCACCTCTTGGAGGAAGAGCTTGTAGCCCAGAATCCCGTGGACGATGGGACTGCGGCCCGTGGAAAGGGTGGTGAGGGCCGTGGTGGTGGTCGGCGGGAAGACGGAGGTCAAGGGGATATAAACCCCGGCCTCCAGGAAGGGTGATAGATCCACCACACCTTCTCCCCGCAGTTCCTCCAGCTTGAGGTAGCCCAGCCCATCGACGACGAAGCTCACCACCTTATCGGCGGGCTCTAGAGAAAGCTCCTCCATCAGGGAGCCGTCCCGGCCCCCGGCTCCCAAAAGTTCGAGGGTGGTTGCGGCCACAGCGGCCAAGGAATAACGCTCGTAGTGCGGTCTCCTCCCGGCGGTATCAGCACGGATGCGTTCCAGGACCGCTTGTGGATCCACCATGGCCTGGGCATTATAGCCCAAAAGCTCCGTGGGAAAGCGAGGGAGAGGATGAAAAACCGCGAGGTGGCCAGGATCCTCTACGAGGTCGCCGATCTCCTGGAGCTGGAGGGGGTGGAGTTCAAGCCCCGGGCTTACCGCCGGGCTGCCCAGGCGGTGGAATCCTGTCCGGTGCCCATCGAGGAGCTGGTGCGGGAGGGCCGGGTAACGGAGCTTCCGGGTGTGGGCAAATCCATCGCCGAGAAGATCGAGGAGATCGTGAAAACCGGAAAACTCCGTTACCACGAGGAGCTGAAGAAGAAACTCCCGGTGGACCTCCACTCCCTCACCCAGGTGGAGGGGGTGGGCCCGAGGATCGCGAAGCTCCTCTACGAGCATCTCGGTGTCAGGAACCTGGACGATCTGGAGAGGGCTGCCAAGGAGCACCGGATCCGCACGATCCCTGGCCTCGGCCCCAAGGTGGAGGAGAAGATCCTCCGGGGCTTGGCAGAGGCCCGCAGGGCCGAACGAAGGATCCTCCTAGGGCATGCCCTCCCCTTGGCCGAGGAGCTCCGGGATAAGCTCCAAGGAAGCGGCCTCTTCCAGCGGGTGGAGATCGCAGGATCGGTGCGACGGGGGAAGGAGACCATCGGCGATATCGACATCCTGGGTATCTCCGACCGTCCCTGTGAGGGAGCGGAGTTCTTCGCCCACCTCCCCGGGGTACAAGAGGTCCTGGCCAAGGGCCCCAAGAAGGTTTCGGTGAAGCTCTCCGATGGGGTCCAGGTGGACCTCAGGATCGTGCCCGAGGAGTCCTTCGGGGCGGCGCTACAGTATTTCACCGGCTCCCAGGCCCACAACATCCGCCTCCGGGAGCGGGCCCTTTCCATGGGCTTGAAGCTCAACGAGTACGGGGTCTTCCGGGGCGAGGAGCGGATCGCCGGCCGCACCGAGGAGGAGGTGTACCGTGTCCTAGGCCTTCCCTGGATCCCCCCGGAGCTCCGGGAGGACCAGGGGGAGATCCAGGCCGCCGAGGCGGGCCGTCTGCCAAGACTGGTGGAAGCGTCCGAGATCTTGGGGGATCTTCATGTGCACACCGATCGCTCCGATGGTCGGGGGACGCTCGCGGAGATGGTCGCCGCTGCCAGGGAGCTGGGCCTGCGCTACATCGCCATCACCGATCACTTCCGCTTCGCCCAGGCGATCCCCGGCCTCTCGCCTGACGACCTCCGGGAGCAGATCGAAGAGATCCAGGAGCTGAACACGAAGCTCCAGGACTTCAGGGTGCTCGCCGGAGTGGAGGCCAACATCCTCCCGGACGGCACCATAGACGTGCCAGAGGAACTCCTGCGGGAGCTAGACATCGTGATCGCCTCGGTCCACACCCACATGCGCATGCCGCGGAAACAGATGACCGCCCGTCTCCTGCGGGCAGTGGAGAACGAACACGTGGACATCATCGGCCACCCGAGCGGACGCCTCATCGGCGAGCGGGCCCCCTACGAAGCCGATTGGGACGAGATCTTCCGTCGGGCCGCCA
This sequence comes from uncultured Thermotogaceae bacterium, assembly GCA_964436445.1. Taxonomy (GTDB): domain Bacteria; phylum Bipolaricaulota; class Bipolaricaulia; order Bipolaricaulales; family Bipolaricaulaceae; genus CAYTCK01. The sequence continues at coordinate 3,123 of CAYTCK010000019.1, forward strand.
AGATGGGGACGCTTCTGGAAGTAAACGCCACGCCTCAGCGGCTGGATCTCAACGCCGAGCATATAAAGCTTGCCCTGGAGCATGGGGTACGGTTGGCCCTGGGGACGGATGCCCATCACCCGAGCCACCTGACCTTCATACGCTACGGGGTGATCACCGCCCGCCGGGGATGGGCTCAAGCCGGGGACATCGTGAACACCCTCCCCCCGGAGAAGCTCCTCTCCGTACTGAAATAGGCCTTACTCCAAGTACTTGGAGAACTCGTACTTGTTGGCCGAGATGATGGCCTGGAGCGCTTTGTCCACCCAACGGATGAAAGCACTTATCTCATCCCAGGTGAAGTGGTTCAAGAAGGTGAACTGGGTGGTGAAGACCATGTCGCCGTCGTCGTTCATGTAAAATGCCCCCGCGTTATAGCTGCTATTGAGATCGTTGATGAAACGCAGGAAGGAATGGGATCCCTTGTAGATACCCTTGACCCCGAAGAGGACATGGACCACGATCCTGTCCAGGCCGTCCTCGGACATCTTGGGGGAGAGGATGATCTTGAAGGTCTCCCTGACCACCACGTAGCCCTGGCCTTGGGAATAGATGTTGGCACCGTGATCCTGAAGGAAATATCCAAGCTGCACGGCGGCGTCCTCGTTGTCGTCCCCGGTATAGAGCCACTCACAGGTGACCGTTCCAAAGGAAACGGACGCGATGAGAGCCACCAGCGAAGGAACCAGCACTAAAAGGCAGGAAAAACGCCGCAAAGAAACCACCTCCTTTGAGGGATCATACCGCTCGTCTGGCAACGCCGCCAACTAGGACCCGCGAAACTTACGTTCCAGGGCCAGCTGAACACATTTGGGGACGAACTTGGAGACGTCGCCCCCGTAGCGGGCCACCTCCTTCACGATGGAGGAGGAAAGGAAGGAGTACTTCCCCGCTGTCATCAGGAGCACCGTCTCCACGTCCGAATCCAGGTCCCGGTTGGTGAGTGCCAGCTGGAACTCGTAATCGAAATCCGATGTGGCCCGGAGGCCACGCACGATGGCATCCACCCCCAGGGACTTGGCGCACTCGATGAGGAGGCCGGAGTAGGTGATCACCTGGACGTCCGTGATTCCCATCTCCTGCAGGGCCTCCTCCACCAACCGTCTGCGTTCCTCCACGGTGAAGAGTGGGGTCTTCCGGGGGTTCTCCACCACGGCGACGATCAAGGGCTCAAAGAGCTTCCTCGCCCGCATGATGACGTCGATATGCCCAAAGGTTATCGGGTCGAAACTCCCGGGGTAAAGGGCCTTGGGCACGCCTACCTCCTCAATTCCAACGGGAAAGCCGCTCCAGGGACTCGCCCTTGGGTCCCACCAGGGCCATGGCCGCTCGGCCCGGGTCGAGGTACCGCCGGGCGAGGTCCCGGATCATCCCACCGTCCACCGCCTCCAGCTCCCCCAGCACCTCATCCGGCGAGCGTATGGGAAGCCCCAAGGAGGCGAGCCAACCGAGCCTCGTCATCCTGCCGCCGGGAGACTCCAGTCCCAAGAGGAACACACCCCGGACCCGGCGCTTGGCCCGCTCGAGCTCTTCCGGGGAAGGCAGCTTCCGGGCGAGATCCCGAAGCTCGGCGGCGATGATCCCCAGTATCTCCCGGGCCTTGTCTCCTTGGGCGGCAGCGTAGATCCCCAGGTAACCGGCATCGGTGTAATAGCGGGTGAAGGAGAAGATCGAGTAAGCCAGGCCACGTTCCTCCCGGACCCGCTGGAAGAGGCGGGAGGAGAGGCTCCCTCCCAGGATCGTGTTCAACACCTCCACTCCAGCCCGCTCCCGGCTCCCCGCGGGCACCGTGGGGAAGCCCAAGGCGATGTGTACTTGCTGGATCGGCCTCTCTACGGTTAGCCTCCTTCCCCGAAAGACTGGGACCTCCCTGCGGGGGGGTTCGCTTTCGGGGCGGGCATCGTCCAGGAGATCACGGACCCGCTCCACGAAGGACCTGGGCTCCAGGGCGCCACAGCCCACCACAGCCACCCTCCCCTTCCGGTAGTGATCCTGGAAGAAAGCCCGTAGATCATCTCGGGTCAGGCCAGATACCGTCTCTCGCCAGCCCAGGATGGGCTTCCCCAGGGGATGATCCCGTCCCCAGAGGGCTTCGTCCAAGAGCCTCAAGGCCACATCCTCGGGACTATCCTCAGCTTCCCGTATCTCCTCCAGGGCCACCGCCCGCTCCAGCTCCAGATCCTCCGCGGCGAACCGGGGCGCGGTCACAAGATCCGCCAACACATCCAAGGCCACCCCGATCCCATCGGCCAGGACCGAGCTGTGGTAGACGGTGTACTCGGCCGAGGTGGCCCCATTGAGGTTCCCTCCCAAGGAGTCGATCTCCTGAGAGATCTGGGTCGCGGTACGGCGTTCCGTCCCCTTGAAGACCATGTGTTCGGTGAGATGGGCCAAGCCCTCCTTACCCTTTGGATCCTCCCGACTGCCAGCTCCCACCCAGATCCCCAGGGCTACGGAGCGCACCCCGGGTATGCTCTCCGCCAGAACGGAGATCCCCGGGGCTACCTCCGCCCGGAAACAGCCCGGGTAAATCTCCTCCATGAGGACACTCAAGAAGCGGATATCCGCAGGGGGAACTTGGGCTTGAGGAGCTTCAGCTTGTAGCGGCCCTGTTCATCGATCTCCACGATCTCCACCAGGACCGTATCCCCCTTCTTGGCCACGGCATAGGGGTTCTTGTTGGAGCCCTCGATACGGGACTTGTGGACCAGCCCCCGCACCCCGGGGGCGAGCTCCACGAAGATCCCGTAGTCGACGACGTTGGTGACCTTGCCCTGGACGATATCACCCACCTTGAACGTGGGCTTCTCCTCCACCCGCTTGAGCTGGGGGCGGCCGGCCTCGTCGGAGCCGATCACCTCCACCATGACCTCGTCCCCGGGCTTCACCACGTCCTCTACCTTCTGGACGAACCCCTCCGAGAGGTTGGAGATGTGGATCAGGCCCTCCACCCCAGGACGGATCTCCACGAAGGCCCCGAAGGGGGCGATGCGGGTTACCTTCACCTTGAGGACCTTCCCCACCTCGAGCTCCTGGGTGAGCTCCTCGATGGCCCGGCGCGCCGCCTCCACCGCCTCCCGGGAATCGCCCACGATGCGCACCAAGCCGTCGTCCTCGATCTCGATCTCGGTGTCGGTGGTCTCCTGGATGTTGCGGATGGTGCGGCCCCCGGGGCCGATGACCAGACCTATCTTCTCCACCGGGATCCGCATGAGCTCCAGGATCGGGGCGTAGGGCGAGATCTCCTTCCGGGGAGCCGGCAGGGCCTCACGCATCTTCTGCAGGATGAAGAGCCTGGCCTCCCGGGCCTGGGCCAGGGCCTGCCTCATGATCTCCTCGCCTATGCCCCCGATCTTCACGTCCATCTGGAAGGCGGTGATGCCGCGCTCGGTGCCCGCCACCTTGAAGTCCATGTCCCCGTAATGATCCTCCAGCCCCAGGATATCGGTGAGGATCACGTAGCGGTCCCCTTCGGTGATGAGCCCCATGGCCACCCCGGCCACCGGGGCCTTGATGGGGACGCCGGCGTCCATCATCGCCAGGCACCCCGAGCACACCGAGGCCATGGAGGAAGACCCGTTAGACTCCAGGATCTCCGACACCAACCGGATGATGTAGGGGAATTCGTCCTCCGGCGGGACCACCGCCAAAAGCGCCCCCTCCGCCAGATGTCCGTGGCCGATCTCCCGCCGGGAGGGGGCGCCCATCCGCCCCGCCTCGCCCACGGAGTAGGGCGGGAAGTTATAGTGGAACATGAAACGTTTGAGCCCTTCCTGGATCATGAGGTCGATGATCTGGGCGTCCTTGCGGGTCGCCCCCAAGGTACAGGTCCCCAGCGACTGTGTCTCGCCTCGGGTGAAGAGAGCCGAGCCGTGGACCCGGGGCAAAAGCCCCACCTTGATGGAAATAGGCCTTATCTCATCGGGCTTCCTCCCGTCGATCCGTACCCCTTCATCCAGGATCAACTTCCGCACGTACTCCCGGTAAAGCTCGTCGAAAAGGGCCTTGACGCGCTTGGCCACCCCCTCACGCTCCTCCTCGGGGTACTCCGCAGCCAGAGTCTGGGCCGCCTCCTCGGCGATCTCCTCGGCCAGCCGCTGACGGGCCTTCTTGTTCGGTGCTTGACGCAGGGCCGGCAGCCTATCCCAGACCAGGTTCCGGAGCTTCTCCCGCAGGGTCTCCTCGTCCGGCGGGGGCTCGGGGACGGGGTGTTTCTCCACCGGGACCTTGGCGGCGAACCGCTCCTGAAGGGCCACCAATTCCTTTATCACCCCGTGGGCCTTGCGGATGGCCTCCAGGACCACCTCTTCAGGGACCTCCCGCATATGGCCCTCCACCATGGTGACCGTCTCCTTCGTCCCGGCCACGGTGATATCCATGTCCCCTTCCTCCAGGACCTCCGCCGGGGGATTGACCACCACCTCTCCGTCCTTGATGCCTACCTTGACCCCGGCGATGGGGCCCTGGAAGGGAGCAGGGGAGATCATGAGGGCCGCCGAGGCCCCGAGCATCGCTGCCACCTCCGGGGCACAGTCCTTCTCCGCCGAGAGCACCGTGGCAACGATGTGTATTTCCTCCTTGTACCCCTTGGGGAAAAGGGGACGGATGGGACGGTCGATCAATCGGGCCGCCAGGATCGCCTCATCCGAGGGTTTGCCCTCCCGCTTGAAAAACCCTCCGGGGATCTTCCCGCCAGCGTAGAACTTCTCCTCGAAATCCACCCGCAGGGGGAAGTAATCGATCTCCTCCTTGGCAGGCTGTACCACGGCCGTGACCAGCACCCGGGTATCGCCCCAGGTGACATACACCGCCCCGTCGGCTTGGCGGGCCATGAGGCCCGTCTCCAAGGCCAACTTCCTCCCGGAAAGTTCTCCCTCCTCGATAACGTGTTGCACCTGGTTCATACTCCTCTCAGCCCTAATCTCTCTATGAGTTTTTTGTAGGCCTGGGGATCGGTGCGCTGGAGGTACCTGAGCAGCCTCCGGCGCCGCCCCACCATCTTGTAGAGGCCGACCCGGGAGTGGAAGTCCTTGCGGTGGACCTTGAGGTGCTCGGTGAGCTGATTTATCCGCTCGGTGAGCAAGGCCACCTGGACCTCCACCGAACCGGTATCCTGAGGATGTTGAGCGAATTGATCGATGATCTCCCTTTTCCGCTCCTTGGTAAGCGCCATGGACACCTCCAAAAGGGAATTTTAACGGAATCTCTCGGCCAACTCCCGGCAGCGAGCCTTTACCCTTTCCTCGTCGAAAGTGAGGATCTTTCCTTCCCGCATCAGGATCCTGCCACCGACGATAAGAGTATCTACGTCGGCCCCGGAAGCAGTATACACCAGATCGGCCAGGGGATCATGGCCTGGGGTCCAATGGGGAGCCTCGCGGGAGAAAAGCGCGAGATCCGCGAGATACCCTTCCTCGATGATCCCGAGGTATCTTCCCCATCCCAGGGCCGCTGCCCCCCGGCGGGTGGCCGTGGCCAGGGCCTCGGGGGCCGGCATTGCCTTGGGGTCCCCTTGCCGGGCCTTGGCCAGAAGGGCCGCCAGGCGCATCTCTCGGACCATGTCCAAGGTGTTGTTGGAAGCGGCTCCATCGGTGCCCAGGGCCACGTTCACCCCGAGCTCCAACATCCGCCATACGGGGGCGATGCCGCTAGCGAGCTTCAGGTTGGAACTCGGGCAGTGGGCCACGGAGACGTTGTGGGCGGCCAGGATGTCAATGTCCTTCTCGTCCACCCAGACACAGTGGGCCGCGAGCACCGGGACCGCGAACACCCCCAGCTCCTCCAACCATTCCACCGGTGATTTTCCGTAGCGCTCACGATGTTCCTTCACTTCGAGCTCCGTCTCGCAGAGGTGGGTATGGAGCGGTACCCCCAGTTCCTTGGCGAGCCCCACCGCCTCCCTCCAGACATCCGGACCGCAGGTGTAGGGTGCATGGGGGGAAAGGGCCGTGCGGATACGACCCCCAGCAGCGCCGTCCCACTCCCGGGCGAAGGCTTCAGCTTTCTTGAGCTCCGGTTCGATCCGCTCCGGGGCTGGGGCGATGATCCCGTAGGAGAGCAGGGCCCTGAGCCCCGCTTCCTCCACCGCCCGACCCACCTCCTCCATGAAGAAGTACATGTCGGCGAAAGCGGTGGTGCCGGAGCGGATCATCTCCGCCAGCCCCAGGAGGGAGAACCAATACACGTCCTCGGCCCGCAGGTTCCGCTCCGCTGGCCAGATACGCTCCTCCAACCACTCCTTCAAGGGGAGATCCTCCCCCAGGCCCCGGAACAGGGTCATCGCGAGGTGGGTATGGGCGTTCACGAAGCCGGGAATGAGGAGCTTTCCCTCTCCCTCGATCACCGTGTCCACCCCGCCCTCCCATCCTCCCCCGGGGATCACCGCGGCGATCCTCTCCCCTTCGATCACTACGTCGGCCTTGGGGATCACCCCCTCCTCGGGCCTGCTGATGACCGCCGCTCCTCTGATCAGGATGCGCATGACCCTCCAGTATACCCCCATCCCCACCCCGCGGGCCCAAGGCAGGGTTTGCTGTTATCATTGTCTCGGTGCGCCTCGTATGGATTGGAAGAAAGCGGAGGAGAGGGCGTGCGAGTACCTGCGGCGCAAGGGCTTCCTGATCGTGGCGCGTAACTGGCGCTGGCCCGGGGGAGAGGTGGACATCATCGCCAAGGAAGGGAGGACCCTGGTTTTCGTCGAGGTAAAGGCCAGGGCCGGTCTCGCCCATGGCCATCCCGCTGCGGCGGTGGGTCCGGAGAAAAAACGGCGTCTCATCCACAGCGCCCGCGCTTTTTTGGGGAAGAGAGCAGGGGAGGTACCGGTGCGTTTCGATGTGATCTCCATCCTGGGAGGGGAGATCACCCACATCCGGGGAGCCTTCGGGGAAGACGATGTTCGCTAAAGCCCTCTCGGGCACGCCCTACGGGGTGGACGCGGTCCTGGTGGAGGTGCAGTGCGATGTCTCGCCGGGAATCCCGGCCTTTTCCATCGTGGGCCTGGCGGACAAGGAGGTCACCGAGGCCAGGGAACGCATCCGATCCGCCTTCAAGAACAGCGACCTCCCCTTCCCGGACCTCAGGGTCACGGTAAACCTGGCCCCGGCGGACCTCAGGAAGGAGGGGGTGGGGCTGGATTTGGCGCTGGCCGTGGCCCTGTTGGGTGCGGAGGGGGAGGTCCCGGTCGAGAGCCTGAGCGACACGGTCTTCCTCGGGGAGCTCTCCCTGGATGGGAAGCTGCGGTCGGTGCGGGGGGTGCTACCCGTGGCCCTGGCCGCGGCTCAGGCCGGGATCCGGCGGATGGTGGTCCCCGCGAAGACGGCCCCCGAGGCGGCCCTCGTGGAGGGTATCGCTGTCTATCCTGTGGAGAGCCTCTTGCAGACGGTTGCTTTCCTCAAGGGGGAGCTCACGATCCCCCCGTCGTCGCCCACGATCCCCGAATCTGGGGGAGGCGGTTGGCTTGACCTCTCCCTGATAAAGGGCCAGGAACACGCCCGTCGGGCCCTGGAGATCGCGGCCGCCGGGGGGCACAACCTGATCATGGTGGGCCCACCGGGCACCGGGAAATCGCTTCTGGCCCGCTGTCTCCCTGGGATCCTGCCGCCCCTCTCCTTCCCGGAGGCCTTGGAGGTGACGAAGATCTACTCCGCCGCCGGCCTCCTTCCCCCGGGGGTAGCCCTGATCCGGGAACGTCCGTTCCGGGCCCCCCACCACACCATCTCCTACGTGGGCATGGTGGGGGGAGGGGCCGGGGTCCCGTCGCCCGGGGAGATCACCCTGGCCCACCACGGAGTGCTCTTTCTGGACGAGCTCCCGGAGTTCGAGCGGAGGGTCCTGGAGGCCCTGCGGCAGCCCCTGGAGGACCGCAGGATCACCATTACCCGGGCCGGGGTCTCGGTGACCTTCCCCGCCTCCTTCACCCTGATCGGGGCTATGAACCCCTGCCCCTGCGGTTACCTGGGGGACCCGCACCACGCCTGCCGCTGCAGACCCCACGAGATCCAGCGCTATTGGCGCCGCCTCTCCGGACCCTTCCTCGACAGGATCGACCTCTTCGTCCACGTCCCCCGCCTGGAACGGGAGGAGCTCCTGGGCGAGGGCGGGGGAGAGCCCTCAGAGGCGGTACGGGCCCGGGTCACCGCCGCTCGGGAGGTCCAGGAACGGCGCTTCGGTGGCCCCCGTACCAACGCCGAGATGGGGGTCGAGGAACTGCGGCGCTTCTGCCGCCTCTCCCCCCAAGCGAAGGCCCTCCTCTCCCGGGCCATCGACCATTACGGCCTCTCCGCTCGGGCCTACGCCCGGATCCTCAAGGTCTCCCGCACCATTGCCGACCTCTCCGGCAAAGATATCATTGGCCCCGAGGCGATCGCGGAGGCCTTACAATACCGTCCTCAAGAGGAGGTCGTGACGTGGGTGAGCATCTGAGGACCAAAGCGGCTGTGTTCTGCGTCCTCCTTTCCCTCCTCACCCTGGGTTACGTGGCCTGGGGCCAAGGGGAGAAGTTCGTCGTTGCCGGGATAGAGATCCAGGGGAACCGCCATGTCCCCACAGCAAAGATCCTCAAGGCAGTCGGGTTCAGAGCCGGGGACACCATCGATGTGGCGCAGGTGAGGGAGGCCTTGGAGGCCATCGGCTCCCTGGGCTACTTCTCCAAAGTGGATTACGAACTCGAGGAGACGGAAGGCGGGAAGTACGTGATCCGCTTCACGGTGACCGAGTATCCCCTGGTGAAGGAGATCGAGATCCGTGGTCTCCCAAAATCTCCGAGCTTTGAGGGCGGGCTCATCCCTTACCTCATCCGCCTCTTCTCCCAGCCTCCCACGGTATCGAAATCCAAGATCCTCGATATCCTCAAGGACCACGGGATAGAGAAGGGGAAGGTCCTGAACGCCGATGGCCTCAAAAAAGCCCTGGAGGAGGTCCTCGAGGAATTCCGCAAAAAGGATATCGCCACTGCCACAGTGGGTCAGGTGATCCCCGGGGAGAAACTCATCATACAGTTCCGGATCCTGCCGGTGGTGGGGAACGAATTCGTGGGTCTGAAGACGGTGCCCCAGGAGGTGGCCGCCTCGTTGGTTTCGGTCCCTCTTGGGAAAGTAGGGCGGATATCGCAGATCTCCCAGAGCTACCAGCGCCTCTCCACCTCGGTCTATTTCTCCAAGGTGAACGTGGAGCCGGAACCGTCGGATGATGGGGTGATACTGCGCTGGGAGCTCACCGAGCGGGTGCTTCTGCCGGAGCCCACGGTCCTCAAAGGGATCCAACTCACGGGGATACACGCTTTCCCCCGCGAGCTCGTCATCAAAAAGGTGAATCCTCTACCGGAGGGTGAGGTCAACAACTACCGAGTCCTCAAGGCCTTGGAGGGGGTTTACTCCTATTACGTCCGGGAAGGATACTTCATGGTGGATCTGGTCTCGGAGGGCGTGGTCGACGGGATCCTGCGGGTGCGGGTCCTGGAGGGAGCCCTCGCCGGGATCAGGATAAAAGGGAAGATCCGCACCAAAGAGCTCGTGATCCGCAGGGCCTTGGGGATCAGGGAAGGGGAGGTTCTGACCCGGGCCCGGTTCCTGGCGGCCCAGCAGGCCCTCAGGGGCCTGGGGTATTTCTCCAAGGTGGAGCTCCAGCCGGTGCGGGAGGACCATAAGCTCTACTTGGATGTCTCCCTCACCGAGAGGAAGAAACTGGGGCATATCGGCGGATCCCTGAGCTATTCCCCCAAGGAAGGGATCGTGGGGCGTCTGGAGTACACCCAGCGGAACATCTGGGGCACGGCCCAGGACCTCTCCCTGAGCCTTTCCCGGGGGGTGGGGAGCGCGGCCACCACCTGGAGCCTGAAGTGGACGGCCCATGCGTTGCCCCTCTTCGACCGGGGTTCCCTGGAGCTCTACCGCCGCTTCGCCAAGGAACTCAACACCCTCGGGGGGAAGCTATCCCTCTCCTATCCCCTGGCGGAGTTCTGGAACTTGGATCTCGGTTTCACCTCTGAGCTCCGCTGGAAGGAGGAGCCCCTTCCACCCCGGAACGTTCTGGAGGTCGGCATCACCCACGACACCCGCGACGATCCCTTCTTCTTCCCCCGTCGCGGGGGGGCGCTCAAGTTCTCCTTGGAGAAGGCGGGGGACTTCGCCCCCGGGGTGCGGTACCTCTCCCTGAAGGCCGAGCTCACCGGTTACCATCCTGTGGATCTAGCGGTGGCGGGAAACAGCGCCCGCTGCGCCTTGGCCCAGCACTTCCTCCTGGGGTGGGGTTTTTCCACGCCGGTGGAATACGAGTTCGAGCTCGGAGGGCCCAACTCCGTGCGAGGGGCCGCCTCCCACACCACAACCCCCAGGATCGCCCTCCTCAACACCGAGTTCCGTCTGGAGCTTGCCCAAGGGGCCCATATCGCCTTCTTCTGGGACCTCGGGGCCTCCCTGGCCGGGGACGGGACGGTGAAAAGCTCCGTCGGATTGGAGATAGCGGCCCGGATCATGGGGGCCTTCTTCCGCCTGGATCTCGCTTGGCCGAACGACCGGGAGTGGAAGTGGGTGCCTCAGTTCGAGTTCGGCTGGAGTCCCCTTTTCTAGGGGCAGCGAACTTCCATGGATACAAAGGAGGTAAAAGGTGAAGGGTGGTTTGACTTGGGCCATCGTGTTGGGATTGATCGCCGGTTTCGTGGGCGGCATCGTGGGAGGGATCGTCATCCCCAAAGGGAGTACCTCCAACGAGGGGTTGGCCTCCCGGGTGAGTGCCCTGGAGACCAAGGTGGGGACTATCCCTTCCCTGGAGGGCCGCCTGGGCAGCTTGGAGAAGAAGATCGGGGAGCTCGAGGGGAGCGTCAGCGGCCTCGAGGGGAAGATCGGCGGTGTGCGGGATGAGATCTCATCCCTCGAGGACAAGCTCTCGGCCCTGGAGTCCAAGGTCTCCGAGCTGGAGAAGACAGCCTCCCAGGCCCCGGCTGCTAAGGGGCCTTCGTTGAAGATCGCCTACGTGGACGCCGATGGCCTTTTCCTCAAGGTCTTCATCCCCCAGGTCCAGGCCGAGCGCTCGGTGATGGAGGAGAAGAAGCGGGCCCTGGCGGAGCTGGAGGCCAAGAGGGCCCAGAAGCAGATCTCCGATGCCGATTACAAGCGCCAGTACTACCAGCTCCAGGCCGAGCTTCTACAGGCCCAGTACAACGTGGACCTTTCCATGTTGGACAAGATGATCGCCTCCCCGGGCTTCGTCGACCTTAGGTCCGACCTCCAGCGGCTGCGGGAGCAGGCGTCTCCGGCCCTGGATGAGGTCAAGAAATTGGTGGATGAGGCCAAGGTAGGGGTGGTGGACGAACAGAGCTTCATGGCCCGCTTCAACGCCCTCCAGAACGCTTTCCAGCAACTGGATCAGCTCCTCACCCAGGTGGCTGCCCAGAAGATCGTGGAGGTCACCCAGGCCGTGGCCCAGGAGAAGGGATACGACCTCGTGTTGCGCCGAAAAGACGTCCTGGTCTATCGCAACGCCGAGACGGTGGACGACATCTCCCCCGTGGTGGAGCAGAGGCTTTGGAAGCTGTTCCCGGCGAGCACTTCTTCATCCTGAACCCGGGGGAAGGATGGACATCGAGGAACTCAAACGGAGGCTTCCCGTAGCCTACCCCTACCTCCTCATCGACCGGGTGTTGGAACTGGGGGAGGGGAGGGTGGTGGCCAGGAAGTGCGTATCGGTGAACGAGCCCTACTTCCAGGGTCACTTCCGCCCCCCCTTCCCCTCGGTCATGCCTGGGACGATGATCCTGGAGGGGATGGCCCAAACCGCGGGTCTCCTCCTGGGAGAAGGGGAGCTCGCCTTCCTGGCAGGGATCGAGGGTGCCCGGTTCCAGCGGCCGGTGGTGCCTGGAGATGTGCTCGTCTTCGAAGCCCGGACCGTCCGCTCCAAGGGCCCGGTGCTCAAAGCCGAGGTGCGGGCTACGGTGGAGGGGGACCTGGTGGCTCGGGCCACCATTACCCTGATGCGGAGGACGGCCGATGTGGGACAAGCTGATTGAGTGCGTGCCCAATATCTCCGAAGGACGCGACCGGGAGACGATCCAGGCGGCGGTGGAAGCCATCCGGGAGGTGAAGGAAGCACGGATCTTGGACGTCGAGTCGGACCCGGATCACAACAGGAGCGTCCTCACATTCGTGGGCACCCCGGAGGGCGTGAAGGAGGCCGTCTTCAAGCTCTTCGAGGCAGTCCTCCCCCGGATCGACCTGCGCCGCCACCGGGGGGAGCACCCCCGTATGGGCGCGGTGGACGTGGTGCCCCTGGTCCCGGTGCGTGGGGTGACCATGGAGGACTGTGTCTCCCTCTCCCGGGAGATCGGAAAGGGGATCTGGGAGCGCTTCCGAGTCCCCGTCTACCTCTACGCCAACTCCGCGACCCGCCCCGAGCGGGAGGAACTGGCGGCGATCCGCAAGGGGGAGTTCGAGGGGTTCGCCGAAAAGATCAAGGACCCGACCTGGGCCCCGGACTTCGGCGAGCCGGAGATCCACCCCACCGCCGGGGTGGTGGCTGTAGGGGCACGGGAGTTCCTCATTGCCTTCAACGTCAACTTGGGCACGAGCGACCTCCGGGTGGCCAAGGCCATCGCCAAGGCCGTACGGGGTTCCTCCGGCGGCCTGCGGTACGTGAAGGCCCTGGGCTTCGCCCTGGAGGAACGGGGGATCGTTCAGGTCTCCATGAACCTCACCAACTACAAGAAGACCCCGATCCCCCGGGTACTGGAACTGGTGCGGCGGGAAGCTGCCCGCTATGGGGTCCCGGTGATCGGCACCGAGATCGTGGGCTTGGTTCCCCAGGAGGCGTTGGACCAGGTGGTGGAGTACTACCTCCAGCTGGAGAACTTCACCCCCAGGATGGTCCTCGAGCGGAGGCTCGCGGAGGAACTCAGCCGCTGAGGGGAGATCTCCGGGAGCCGCACATCGCTGGTTCGGCATGTGAGCCGAACGCTTCCCCAGTATCGTCCGGACGGAGGAGATTGGGGGAAGATTGCACCTTAAGAACCCGCTCGCTATGATGGCGGCGGAGGTGAGGCGTGTGCAACGGGAAAGAAAGTCCCCCATTCGAGCGGTCCCTGGGCTGCTCTTGATGATCCTCATCTGTCTGGGCGGCAATGCCGCCGGTATCCACGCCACGGAGTTCCACTCCAACGGCGATCTCATTCAAGGCTGGTACTGGCTCAGGGATCGCGGGCTGGAGCAATACGCGGAATGGACGTTTACGAACGTGCCTTCCGGCACCGGTGATATCGTCATCGAGATCACCGCCTTGGCCACCGACCGGGTCAATGGAGGTCGCGGGTTCTCGGCCCGGTTCCGGCTGCTTTACGGTTTCCCCGGCGCAGGACCGATGGGAGGGGTTTTCGAGGCTGTGGAGGTGACTCTGCCCAACGTCTCCCCGCCTGACGATCCGGTGGGCTACACGTGTAAGGGGAGGGTCTCCATCCCCCGGTCCGCCCTCCACGGCGGATCACAACTGTTCCTACGGGTTGAGCGGATCTCCCCAACAGACAACCACGTGGCTTTCAACAAAGGCAGCATGGTCGTCCTCATGGGTGGTGGACAGAGAACCGAAGGCCAGGAAGGCACCGCTCATCCTTCGGAACGTGGGGTGGCCGCGCAGGCAAAGCTCCTGGCTGTGCCTGCGGATGACTTCCGCAGCAATGGCGA
>CAYTCK010000020.1:0-16152 GCA_964436445.1 uncultured Thermotogaceae bacterium
GGCGGGCTCTACGACATCCGTCGCCATACTTGGTCGGAGGAGATGGCAGAGCTTCTGGGGATCCCCTTGGCCGTCCTTCCCGAGAGGATCGTGCCCTCGGCGGAGATAGTGGGGGAGGTGACGGAAGAGGGTTCCCGGCTCTCGGGCCTCCGCCCCGGCACGCCGGTCCTCGCCGGCGGGATCGACGCTCCCATGGAGACCCTGGCAGCCGGCGCCTTCTCCCGGGGGGACAACGTGGCCATGATGGGGACCTCCACCTGTTGGGGGATCATTCACCGTGGCGATGGGTTTGCCCGAGAGCTCGTCTCCATGCCCCATGTGATCGATCCGGACAAGCTCTATTACACCTGGGCCGGATCGGCCACCTCGGGGGCCCTTCTCCGCTGGTTCCGAGATCAACTCGGCGCGGAGGAGGTGCGGGAGGCGGAGCGTTCTGGACGTGATCCCTACGCGGTCCTGGACGAGGAAGCTGCCACGATCCCACCAGGGTGCGAGGGGCTCGTAGCCCTGCCGTACTTCATGGGGGAGCGGGCACCCCTCTGGGACCCCGAGGCCCGGGGGGCGCTCGTTGGCCTCACCCTATCCCACACCCGGGGCCACCTCTTCCGGGCCTTGTTGGAGGCAGCAGCCTTCTCCTTGCGCCAAGCCATCGAGGCGGGGGCCGCGGTGGGACTCCCCCTCGCCGACGAAACGGTAGTGGTGGGTGGGGCGGCGAAGTCCACCCTCTGGCTTCGGATCATCGCCGATGTCACCGGACGGCCTATTCGGGCCCTCAGGGGAGGCGTCGGGGCGCCTCTGGCAGATGCGCTCCTTGTGGGGCTTGCCACGGGCCTCGTCGATGGTCCCCAGGCGATAAAGGGATGGGTTTCCTATGGCGATCCGATCCGCCCTGATCCGGAGAGACGGTCGGTTTACGAGCGCTACTACCGCCTCTACCGCCGCCTCTACCCCGCCTTGGCGGACGCGCTACACGAGCTTTCCCACCTCTCTCAAGAGAAGACGCGGTAAGGGATGTCGAGGAGCTTCGCGAACCACACGAGCTCCGAGACGTAGTCCCCGTAGACCCCGTGGATGTGGTTGGAGTCATATTCCGAAAGGAACTCCTCCGGTCTCACCCTGAGCTTGGCGAAAGCATGGGGCCATTCCACCTGGGTGGCGGCTGCTTTCTCCTCCGCTACCTCGGGCGGTAAATCCAGGAATTCCCCGGGGACGATGGCCAGCCAGTACCGGCCGTCCCGCCGTGCAAGGCGGGCCAAGGTCACCTCCCCGGGGGCGGCGATGTGGCGGACCGAGGCGCCTCCGGCAGGGAAATAGAAGCCCTGGGGATAGAACTCCACCTTGGGAAGGTTGACGTCCGGGTCACGGGAGTGGCCAGCGTAAAAGGTCGCGTGGTTCCCGGAGTTGCAGAGGTCGAAAGCATCGAGCTCGGCATCGTAGTGCCGTAAGTCGGCGAACAGGACCGGATCTCCGCTCATGTGCTTGAGGATCTCCATGGTGAGGGCCCCGTCCATGTCGGCCTCAGTGGCAGCTACCAATGGCTCCTTCGGCCCGTTCCAGTCGTAGGGATCGTTGAGGAATGCTTCAGTGAGATCCATGGTGACGAAGTTGTCGGTTAACTCCGGCTGGGCTTTTATCCCGAGGAAATCGAGGCCGAATTCGTGCGCCATCTCCCGCACGGCGATATAGCTTTTGATCTGAAGTTTGAGCTTCTCCGGCGTCAGCTGTTTTCCATCGTAGCGGATCTTCCCCACCTTCTCGGTGAGCCAGGAGAACGCATGCTCCACCTCGTCCGCGGGGGCAAGCTCGGCGCGACGGATGATCTCTGATTGGTCGATGTGCTCCACGTCGATCCCGAAGAGCTTCATCCACTGATCCGTATTGGCTACTGCGGTGTACATCCCCATGGGACGACCGCCGAAGAGCCCAAAGGTCTCCCCCCGGAGGCGGTTGATGGCCGAGGCGGCGCGAATAAAAGCGAGCACCTTCCGCAACACTTCCCCGTCGCGGATATCGCCGAAGAGCCGGCCATGGGGGATGCCCACCTGGTCCAAGGCTCCAGCGGAGGCCAACATCCCCACCATCCCGGGATACTTGGGGTTGATGTTGGAAAAGAGAAGGAACGGACCGGGGGCGAACTTGGCCGCGATGACGGCGAGGTGTGGGAAACTCCACACAGCGAAATTGAAGATCGTAGTTTCACAGCCCAGATCCGCGAGGCGCTTGCCCTCGTTGCGGGCGATCTCGGCGGTCCAGACGATCTCCCGTCCCTCCACCGGTTCCACCTCGCCGGTTTCGCGGAGGGCCTGGGACAAGCGCCGCTGGAACTCGAGATTTATCGGCTCCACTTCCCGATGCACCGACTCCCGTCCATCGGAGAATGTGAGAATGCCTACCTTGCGCTTCTCCATATTTACGCCTCCTTTCCCGCACAACCGAGGAACCCGTCCTCGGAGAGCATTACGTGCTTTATGGCCTCCCGGCGATAGGTATAGACCACATGTATGGTGCCATCACGAGCCTGGATCACGGCCGGGTAGCTGTACTCTCCGTCCTCGTCCTCGAGCACGAGCCGCCGGGGCCATGTCCGTCCCCCATCCTCCGAGAAGGCAGCAACCAACGGCGTGCGCGGTCCCCAGACCTCGAACCCTGTGGGCATCACCCGGGGCCACGCGGGGTGGAGCTTCTCCGACCGGGGCAGTGGCTCGGTGGGGTTGTACACCAGGACCAGGTTATCGGACCGCAGCCGTACCATATCGATCCCGCTGTTGGGGTTGGGAAGCGATGTGGGCTCCGGGACGGACCAACTCCGGCCGTCGTCGGTGGAATAGCTGGAGAAAATGCGGCCCTCTTGGCTCCGCATATAGGCCAGGAGCCGCCCATCGGGGAGCCGCACCACCGTCGGCTGGATGAGGTGGGCCCCAGCGGCGCGTCCCAGATCTCCCACGATCTCCCAGGTACGGCCCCCGTCCTCGCTCCGCAGGAAGGTCGCGCTCCAGGTGGCCTCCCACTCCACTGGGAGGAGGACGAAATCCCCTTCCACCAGGGGTTTGTTCTTCCCCAGGAGTCCCTTCCGCTCCACCAGGAGCTCGAGGTCCGTCCATGTGTGGCCCCCATCGGAGGAGCGTTTGAGGAAAAGATAGGTTCCCCCGCTGCACCAATGCTCCCCGTAGTTCACAGGCGCTACGAGCCAGACCACGCCGTCGGGCCCGACGAACACCCGGGGATTCACCGTAGCACGGCGGAAGACGTGGACCCAAATCTCCGGCTCGGACCAACGACCGGCAGAGCGGTCATAACGTGTGCCCAGAATCACCTGATCTGGAGCTCCCTCGTACTCTCCAGCATAGAAGGCAAGCAGGAGATCTCCATCGGGGAGCTCGCAGATGCTCGGGGCGTGACAGTGCGGATACTCCCGCAAGGGTCGAATCAGCACGCCGTTCACTGCCACTATCCCTTCACCCCCGATCCTGCCAGAGTAAAGCCCCGGATGATCTGGCGCCGCAAAAGGAGAAAAACGGCCAGAGAAGGCAGCGAAGCCATAAAAGTTCCGGCCATGATCAGCCCGTAATCGATCTCGTGTGCTCCTTGAAGGAGTTGAAGCCCGATAGGGAGGGTCGCCATCTGGGGCTTACGCAGACAGATAAAGGACCAGAAGAACTCGTTCCAAGCATAGTTGAAGATGTACACACTGAAGGCAGCTAGTACCGGTTTGGAAAGGGGGAGTATTACCCGGAAAAGAACACCCAGACTGGAACAGCCGTCGATGCGGGCCGCGTCCTCCAAATCTTTGGGGATATTGATGAAGAATTGCCTCAAAAGGAAGAGCCCTATCGGCATAGCGATCATCGGGAGGGCCACACCTTGGTATGTGTTGAGGAAGCCGAACTTCGTCATCATGAAGAAAAGGGGTACTACATTCACCTGCCAGGGCAATAGCATGAACACGAGGAGGACAAGGAACAAAGAATCCCTTCCCCGCCAACGTAGCCGGGAGAAGGAAAAGGCTGCCGGTACCGAGACGATGAGGGAGCCTAAGGTAACAAAGGAAGAAACGATGAGGCTGTTAAGCAACCATCGCAGGAAAGGCCACTCCGTGAACAACCGACGTATGTGATACGTGGTGAAATAGGGTGGAATCCACTTCGGCGGGATGGTAAAGATCGCCGATTCGGGCTTGAAAGCAGTGTCAGTCATCCACAGTATAGGAAGGATCCATAGAAAGGCGATGCCATATAGGAGAAGATAAGGAAACAGGCGCTTTATGTATCTCATTGCAGCTCCGATTTAAGCCCTAAAAGCCGCACTCCCAGGAGGGTCATCACCAGGATCATGAGGAGAAGCACCACTCCCGCGGCAGCGGCTTTGCCGATGTCGAAGTAGTCGAAAGCCACCCGATAGAGATAGAGCGCCAGGACCTCCGAGGCCCGCCCAGGACCACCTTCGGTCATGATCAACACCTGGCCGAAGGTCCGGAAGGCGGAGATGGTGGTAAGGACCAAGGCGAAGAGGAGTGAGGGTTTCAGAAGGGGCAATATCAGGTGGAAAAGTTTGTGGTGTGGACGGGCTCCGTCTATCTCCGCCGCTTCGAAGAGCTCCACCGGGATCTCGTCCAGCCCCGCTTGGAAGACAAGCATCCGGTAGCCCGAGAGCCACCAGGCGGTGGCCAAGGCGATCGCTGGTAGCGCCCAAGCTGGTTCGGTAAGGAACACGGGCGCGTGAGGGAAGATACGATTGATGGCGTACTGGAAGAGGCCGAAGTCCCTGTTGAGGAGCCATTTCCAAACGATGGCCACGATAGAGACGGTGAGGAGATAGGGAAAGAAAAGAGCTGCTTGTACCAACACCATTCCCCTTCGCCTTTTTCCCCAAGCCCAGAGCATCAAAGCGAAACCCAGACCGATGCCCAGTATCAGGGGGATGGTCATCCCGGCGAACTTGAAGGTGTTGGCCACCGCGTTCCAAAAGCGGGGCTCGTGGAAGAGGGAGATGTAATTGGCCAATCCCACGAACTTAGAGCCTTGCAGGGGATTCCACTGGAAGAGGCTGATATAGATTCCGTAGACCACGGGCCACGCCAGGAACACGGCCCAGATGGCGATGAAAGGTAGGGCGAAAAGCAACCCCTCCGTGCCCGGATGGCGGTAAAAGAACCGACTGATCCTTTCCCGCATCGCCTTGGCAAAAAAGGGGAGGCGGGTGGACCCCGCCTCCCCATCCTCACCTTCAGCCGCCCTGGAGGATGCGGTCACATTCAGCCGCGGCCCGCTCCAGGGCCTCCTCCGGGCTGATCACGCCATTCACCGCCAACTCGATCTGTGCCTGAATAGCGTGCTCCAGCTCGGAGCCCTTGGGGTGGTTTATAGGATAGTGTACCAAGCCCTTCTGGGCCATGGCGTTCAGCCACTTGCCGGAGCGCTTCCAATAATCGGACGCGAGGAGCTCAGGGTTCTCGGCCTCGGGCTTATAGGCCGTTATGTGGCCCCCGTACATGGTCCAGATATGGGAGTGTTCGGAGATGAACTTGATGACCTCCATGGCAGCGAGGTAGACCTCCTTTGGGGTTCCCTTGGGTTGCAGGGGGATCACGATCTGGTGGCTGTTACCCCAGGTGTAGGGGATTCCGAAGAAGTTCGGCATGGGGGCATAGCCCCAGTTGACACCGCTTTTCACAGCGGTGCCGTAGAACCAGTTTCCGGCCACCAGCATCCCCAGCTTTCCTGCGGCAAATTGGTCGTAGCCATTGCTTCCCGGCTTGTTCCAGCCGAAGTCGTTGAAGATGGCCACCAACATCTTCAGGGCTAGAAGTCCCTTCTCGTTGTTGAAGGTGGCGTGGGTGTAGCCCTCGTCGAAGAGCCGGCCACCCATCTGCCAATAGAATACGTACCACGCCCGGCGGAGCTTCCGAGGTGCAGCATCCTCGGCGGGATGGAAGGCGTAATAGCCGGCCTTCTTGATGGCCTCTGCCGCCAGGAAGAACTCCGGCAGGGTACGGGGAGGATTCTCCGGGTCGAGACCAGCGGCCTTGAAGATGTCCTTGTTGTACCACAGGCCCCAACCGTGTGTGTCCAAGGGGATGAGGTAGTGATGGCCGCCCAGTTCCCCCGCTTTCCATGCGGCTTCCACATACTTCGTGGGATCGATCCCCGCCATCTCCAAGAGGTTGCCCACGGGCGAGGCATCCAGGGGGGTGAGGTAGTCGGCCATCTCCACGAGTTTATTAGTGTGGCAGATCCCGATCTGTGGCGGGTTGCCGGACATCACCGAGAGCCGTAGTTGAGCGTAGTACTGCGTCCAACCACCCTGGATCAGTTCCACCTGGATGTCGGTGTGGGTCTTATTGAAGAGATCGATGATCTGCTCCATGGCCTTGGCGTCTGCCTCATGAAACAGCGTGTTGAAGGTGATCTTGATAGGCTTGGCGGCCAACCCCTGCAACCCCAAAGCTACCCCGAAAGCCAACGCCAGCAAAAGGATCCTACGCATATGCACCTACCTCCTCCTGTGTGTGAGTTTTTACTTTTCAAAAGAAAGATTCCCCTCAGCTCCCACCTCCTTTCACCATGAGATCCTCTAACCGGATTCGGAACTCGTGGAGCCTTTCCCGCAGCGTCTCTCGCTCCTCCGCCCCCAGATCCCGAAGCGGGGGGAGAGGGGGGCCAACCTCTACTCCCAGGAGGGAAAGGGAGCTTTTGACGTAAGCCAGCGGTGATCCTCGGTGGCAGATATCGGCCAGCTCCCAAACGAGCCGCTGTAGCTCCCGGGCTCGCACGAGCTCCCCTGCCTCAATAGTTCTGTAGAGGGCTACGTAGAGCTCTGGGAAGATGTTCGCCAAGCTGGAGATAAGCCCTTGGGCCCCAGCCGCAATGAGGGGGAGGACCATCTCATCCACGCCAACGAACAAAGTGACATCCTCTCCCAGCGAGAGATACCCGCACCAGGCCTCCCAATCGGAACGGCTCACCTTGGCACCGACCACGTTGGCGAAGGACCCCCGTAGTCGGGAAAGGAGCCACGCTCCCAGGGGATTACAGGTTGTCCCGGGGATATCGTAGAGGAGAAGCGGAAAGTCCCCCAGAGCTTCGGCTACAGCGGCGTAATGCTGGAAGAGCTCCTGCTGGTCCAGGCGGTAGCGGGTGGGAGGGGCCACAGCCACAGCCACTGCCCCGGCTTCCCTGGCATGAAGGGATAATCTCACCACAGCGTCGGTGCTATCGTGGCCGGTATGGACGATCACCGGCAACCTCCCCCGGGCCGTGGAAAGCACATCCTCCAGGAAACCCTCCCTTTCCTCCAGGGAAAGGAGGGTCCCCTCTCCCGTGGTTCCCAAGACGTATAGACCATGCACCCCCGCGGCCACGAACCTCTCCACCAGCGCCTCGAGGGCATAGCCCCGGGGACGGGATGCCCCCGGGTCCCAAGGCGTCACCATCGCCACCCAAACCCCACGGCGCCAATCCTTCACGTGGATCCCCTCACGACCAGCTCGACGGGAAGCCGCACCTCCCTGGCAGGACCCTTGTATCCCTTGAGCCTCTCCAGCAGGAGTTCCACCGCCTTACGTCCCATCTCGTAAGGACGCTGGGTGATCACGGTGAGCGGTGGCTGGGCCATCTCCGCCCATTCCAGGTCATCGAACCCCACCACGGCCATCCCCGTTGGGATCCGCACCCCACTGGTGAACAGAGCCCGTAATACCCCCAGGGTCATCAGGTTGTTGGTACTGAAGATGGCCGTGGGAGGCTGGGGGAGGGAGAGGAATTGAAGGGTTGCTTCCTCCCCACCGCTGACTCGGTAACCGCCATACCCCACAAGCTCCTCCTGCAGCGGAAGTCCCGCGTCCTCCAATGCCTTGCGGTAGCCGAGGAACCTCTCCTCGGACGTGGTGGAGCCCATGATCCCAAGGATGATCCCTATCCGCCGATGCCCCCGGTCCAAGAGGTGTTTGGTGGCCAGGTAGGCCCCGCCCATGTTGTCCGAAAGCACTGTATCCGCATCTATCCCTTTCGCCCTGCGGTCGATGAACACGAAAGGCATACCGCTTTTGGCGAGCTCCCGTACCGCGGGGCTGGCACCATCTCGGACCGGGGCGATCAGCAGCCCGTCCATGCGCCGACGCTTGAGTAGGTTGACGTAAAGATCTTCCTTCCGGAGGTCCTCGTCTGAGTTGCAGACGATGAGAGAATAACCGGCCTCGATAGCCGCATCCTCGGCACCGCGCACCAAGGTGGCGAAGAAGGGGTTGGTGATGTCCGAAACCACCACCCCGATTACGTGGGTCGTACGGGTACGGAGGGAACGGGCAACGGCATTGGGGTGGTAATCGAGTTCCTTGATCGCCTTCCACACTTTGGCGGCCGTCTCAGGCGACACCGGCCGGGTCCCGTTGATCACATGAGACACCGTCGCCACCGATACCCCGGCCCGCTTCGCCACATCCTTGATGGTCGCCATGTTAAACGTTTACCGTAAACGATTATATACCCCTGAGGTGGGGGAGGTCAAGGTTGCAAGCGCTGGCCCTGTTAAAAACATCCGTCCCCGGTCCTTCACCACAGAAAGGGACCTTTTTTAACAGGGCCCAAGCGCTTGACAGGTCTCGTTTACATGCGGTATCCTGCTTCATCGGACACTTTCGGCCTTCGCTCCTGCCCGGCGGCTTTGGGACCGCCGGGTTTTTCCGTCAGCCCCACCGAGAGGCCCGTAAACGGCTTTCCCGCCGCTTCAACGTCTGATACGTCCCCCCCTTCCACGGAAGCCAACTGAGGGCCGCTGGGACGCCGCCCCTGGGAAGGGGGCGGCGGACGGAAGTGGTCCAAAGGTGAGAAAGTGGGCCGAGCGGCATTATAGCCCTTCCAGACGAAACCTGTGTTGCATTCCCGCTTTTTCTAAGCCAGGGGGGTGTGTATCCCCTCGCAACCTGAGTTGCCTTTTCTGCAGCGATCGCAGACCCCGTTCTCGTCGAGGACGGTCTCTATCACCCACCTCCCGCACTTCCTGCACTTCTTGAGCCCCGGGACCTTCACCTCTTTTTTGGCTTTGCGCTCCTGGAAGAGGGGAAGCTGTACACAGCCTTTCGACCTCCATTCCCTCAAGGCACTCCTCCTTTCGAAAGCGCTTCCCACAGCCTCTCGAACTCCTCCTCGAACGCCTCGGCCACCTCGGGATCCCTGATGACTACAGCGTTCTCGAAGTTGCGGTCGTCGGCCGATCTCGACCAGTTGTAGGAGCCGGTGACAACGACCTCGCCGTCGATGACCATGAACTTGTGGTGCATGAGTCCCGATACCTCTTCCACGATGACCGGGATGCCAGCGTTGACGAGGCGTTCGTACTCCCCGCCCCGCGCCTTCCTTTGGCTTGTGTCCATGATCACCCTGACCGCTACCCCACGCCGATGGGCCTGGACCACAGCCCTTCCCAGGTCATCATCGGTGAAGGAGTAGATCGCGATGTCCATCGTCTCCCTTGCCGAATCTATGAGCCCGAGGAGGATCCTCTTTATCACGTGATCAACACGGGGGGAGACGAAGTAGGGCTCCACCTCGCAGAGGGTGCTGGCTCCTGTGGAGGCTGTCGCACCGTGCAGCGCTTTCCCGGCACCCGAAGGGGCGGTGGAGCCGCTCGTTTCGCCATCGGCGGTATCGGGGCGTATGCGCACCAGGACCGTGAGGCCGTCCTCGTTCCCTTCCTTCGCTTCCACCCGTGTCACCTCCCCGGCGACCGGGGAGGGGAAGAAGCTCTTTCTCCTCAGGCCCTGGAGGTTCCACCCGGCGAGCCACTCCAGGGCCATCCCCAGGATGCCGCCCACCTCCCGCGCCTGTGCCAGCTGCCCGTATGCCCCCAGGAGCTCGGGGGTGGCGATGGCGCACAAAGGAGCCCCCTCCTCCACCCGGTCCCCTTCCTCCACGAAGAGGTCCGAGAGGGAGGCCACCCGAAGTTTGAGGACGATGGGTCGGACAAGGGGGACCGAAGGGACCGGTGGGGCAGAGGCCTCCCCCCTGCACCGGACCAGCACCGAGCCGGACCTCACCCCTACGTCGGCGAAGGGGAGGATGTCCCCCAGCCTCGCGTACTCCAAGGTGACGGTCGAGGAGCCGCGGATCGGGTTCCAACGGTCGGGGTATATGGGCGGCGATATCCCCTCTTCCAACTCCAGGGTGCCGAAGACGTAATGCTCTCCCACGAGATGGGGGAGGAGATCCCCGAGGAGGCGGCCGGAAAGATCAACTCGGAACGCCGTTTCCTGCCGTGGAGGCCCTCTCACCAAGCGGACCTTCCCCTCGGGGAGGAGGTCGTAGCCCTCCCCCTCTCCCACGCTGTAGAGGACGCCCTCGACCGCGATCACGTAGCCATCGCCGTGGGTGCCGGCGATGGGGAACTCCCCCTGGAACACCTCGCCCGAGAGCCGCGCCCGCAGCGTCCCCGAAAGCTTCAGCGCGTATTCGGGGCACAGCTCCCTGTACTCGGGCAGGGTGGCCTCTATCCCGCCGATGGCGCGGCGCAGGGCCCCGGTTATGCCCACCTGGGCCAACGGCCACAGGATGCCGGAAAAGGCCAGGAGCGAAACGAGGACCACTTTCTCCGCCCGGGCGGCGGAAGGCGAGCCCTGGTCCAGCCTGAGATCGTCCCTCCCCGGGAAGACCGCCCGCCCCGTGTGGGGCCAGAAAAGCTCGATCCCCTCTACCGTGGACATGTCCAGGACGAGGTGGGAGAGGCAGCCGACCTGGAGGGCCAGCCACCATTGGAAATGGCCCAGAAGGAGCCAGAGGGGCAGGGAGAAAAGCCCCAGGGCACCGAGCCCCAAAAGGGAGTGCGTGACCGTCCTATGGCCGAAGCGCTCCTCGAGATACCGCGAGAAAGGGAAGAGCCTGCCGATATATGAGCCCTCCGTGTCGATGTCCGGAAGGCAGGCCCCCAAGGCAGCGAAGGCAAAGGAAAACGGATCAGCCGGGCCTCCCCCCACCGCCAGCGAGAGCATCCACAGGGCCTCACCTCCAGCTACATGCGTCCAAAGCCTCATCTGCGCCTCCAGCGGTAGGAGAAGAAGCGGAGCACAAAGAAGCCGGCGTAGGCAAAGCCGGCCAAAACATAAAGCAGCCGGTCATGGAGCCCAAGGGAGAGATAGCGTATCGCCAGGGCGACGGCGGCTGTGAGCACGATGATCCAGGTCATATCGATGAAGCTCACCCTCCCACCGATCACCAGCTCCTCACGGGCGAACTTGGGATCGACGTGGCCCTGGACCTCCACCTTCGCCAGGAGGGCCTGCACCTTTCGAGGGATCCCCCGGGAGCGGGAGTAGATGTATTCCTTGAGCCTTTCCAGGCCCCGCCTGCCTCCCTGGACGGTGATCCCCCTGGCCCGGATGAAGGAATCGACCCAGGCGTAGACCTCCGACCGGGAAAGCGGCGGGATCTCCCTCACGAAGAAATGGTCCGTGAGGCCCCCGAGCTTTTCCTCCTCCGTGGCCGTGGCCACCACCGCCAGGTCCGGCTCCTCCAGGAGCTCGTAGAGCTCGCGGCGAAGCCTCGGGGTGGCCCGGTCGAGGTCGTCTATGAGGAGGAGGACCTTCTGGCCGCTCACCGCCCGCTTCACCAGGTCCAGAAGCTCCTGGACCCGCATGCCCCTCAACCCCTCGGCCTCCTCGGGGTCCAGGAGCCCCGCTTCCAGGAGGGCGGTCACGAGCTGCAGGAGGAACTCCTTCGGGGGACCGGCCCGAAGTGGGAGGATGGCCTCGAAATCCCGGGAAAGGCCATCTCTTTGTATCTCCGAAAGCCTGTAGCTCTTGCCGATCCCCTCGGGGCCAAGCAGAAGGAGCCTCCCCCCTTTTCTGATCGTTGAACGGAACTCCTCGGTCAAATTCCCGCCGGGTATCCGTTCAAGGGGGCTCCCTTCGGGACGCTGTTCGGAACGGGGGTGCGGATCAACGATCCTGTACACCTTCGGCTGCCTCCGCCTCCGTTGGGAGGAAAGCAAGCCCTCCCTTTCAAGCTCCCGTAGGTATTTCCCGACAGTTTTGGGGCTCCAGCCGCAGAGGGAGGAAAGCTCCTCTAAGCTGATCTGGCACTCGCTTCCCTGTGAACGGGCCCTGAGGATCTCCAGGATCCTGTTTTTCTTTTCTTCATTTGTGAGTGGTGGGTTTTCTGCGCCCATGCCCACGGCTTCCCCTGATCCTCTGGGCCTCGGCCACTGTGGAAGGATGAAACAGGAAGATCGACCTGCCCGTAACCGTCGTCACCGGCTCAAGAAGGCCATCCCTGACCCAGCGGTAGACGGTCGAACGGTGGACACCCACACGCCTGGCAAGCTCCGGAATAGTGAGGTACAAGAAAACCACCTCCCCCAAAAGAACTCCGGTTGCATGGTATAATGAAAAAGTAACCAAGGTCAATATGAGTTATGCAACCTTGGTTGCACTATGAGCGGAAAGGCCGTTTAGGAGCGCAAGGACAAGCTCCGGGGATCTTTGTCCCAAGGGGCGGGCAAGGAATGTACACCTGCAGGTTCTGCGGTTACAGGGCCGAGAGACCAGTAGCCTATTGCCCCCGTTGTGGGGCGTGGAAGGCCTTTCAGAAGGAAAGCGAGGAAACCGTAAGGCCCGTCCCCCTCGTCCACATCCCCCTGGGAGCGCCTCTCAGGGGACTGGACGTCGGTCCCTTGGGGGGCCTCCTCGAGATGGGGCTTCCGCGGGGGGCAGTGGTCCTCCTCGGTGGCGAGCCCGGGGTGGGAAAGTCCACCCTGCTTTTGCAGATCGCATCCTCGCTGGCACGGGAATTCCCCGTGCTCTACGCCTCCGGGGAGGAAGCGCCGGCGCAGGTGCGGCTCCGGGCGGAAAGGCTGGGGGTCGTGGAGGAGAACCTCTTCTTCCTGGCGGACCGCTCCCTCCCCCGCATCCTCCGGGCGGCGAAGGCCATCGGTGCCAAGGCCCTTTTCCTCGACTCGATCCAAACGACCGTGGCCACCCTCCGCTATTCGGCCACCTCCCCGCAGCAGCTCCGGGCCGCTGTGGCCAGGGTGGTGGCCCATGCCCGAGGGGGAGGGACCTGGGCCTTCCTCGCTGCCCAGGTGAACAAGAGCTCCAAGATCCTCGGCCCGAAGGCCGTTGAACACTTGGTGGACGTCGTCCTCCTGTTGGAATGCGGGAAGGACGAAAGGAGATACCTCCGTCTCGTCAAGAACCGCTATGGGCCCACAGGTAATGTCCTCGCCCTCCGCATGCACCACGATGGCTTAGCCGCGGCAGCGAAGGACGGTTAATCCAGAAGGAAGCGCTCGAGGGCCAACCGCGCCACAGCGGGACGGCTCCAGCGAAAGACCATGGTTGCCTTCTCCAACTCGGCGGCAAGATCTTCGGGCATCAGACCTTTCGGCCTGACCTAATAGTCCCGGCTTGCAAAAACTAGAACCCGCGGATGCCGGGTACCGAGATGCCCCACTCGCGGCAGTGACGCTTGAGCTTGTCCGTGAAAAGGGCCCCTTTGTTCTTCTTTACCTTCTCCCTGTGCCACTCGTCCTTCACCTCGCTGAGGACGCGGTAGATGAGGTCCTCCAAGGCGCGATTCCTCAAGGCAGCCTCGGCGAGTTTTCGGTAAAAGGGATAACTCCCCTCATCCTCCAGCTCCTGAACCAGGTAGGATGCCAGGCCTTCGATGAAGGCCACGTCTTCCGCCTTATGTGCGGCGTGTTCCTCTATGCGGTCGGGGATCCACTCCTTCTTGTGGCGGATCTGCTCCAGCTCGCGTTGCGCCCTTGGGCCCGGGGAGTAACGAACGATCCAGTCCCCACGGGACATCTGCAACCACGCCGCCTCCTCCAAGAAACCGGCCGCAAGGAGTTCCCGATGGGCCGGCTCGAGCTTCTCCCGGGCCTTGGAGAGGTACCGCTGCCGCTTCAGGGGAATCAGGGAGCAGAGGTTGGAGTAGCGGTAGTGCACACAGGCTCCGCCTTGGAGGCGGGCGCTGTAGAACTTGACCCCCAGGATCTCGTAGAGCCTCCTTGCTACAGGGCTGCGCAGCGAACGGTAGAACCTGTAGTCGAAAGGCTTGAGGTAAAAGGAGTTTATGCTCTCCAGGTACCAGCTCCCCAGCCAAAGCAGGTTGGTCTCGGCCCTCTCCCCCTCTGGGGTGATCTCCCCCCTGAAGACCACCCGGTCGTAGAGGTGGAAGATGTCGTCTATCCTTATCTTGCGGCTCTTCACGTAGAAGGCTCCCTTCGATTCCAGGCTCACCATGGAGATCTTCTTCAGGGCCGTCCTCAGCTTGCGGTAGACGCTGCCTCCGTCGTTCAGTCCCATCAGCTTGCGGATGTCGTAGAGGGAGAAAGGGATGGGGTTTCTCACCGGGAAGGGGCGCTCGGTGAGGATGTAGTGTTCCATGGCGCGGAAGACCTCCTTCTCAAAGGGCCCAAGGCTCCCCATGTGGCCTGGATAAACCCTCCAGACAAGCTTCACCCTCTCTCCCTCGGAGGCCAACTCGGTCTTGTATTCGATAACCCCTTTCTCACCGCGCTTGGAGAGGAAGAAGATGGGGAGGAC
This sequence comes from uncultured Thermotogaceae bacterium, assembly GCA_964436445.1. Lineage (GTDB taxonomy): Bacteria > Bipolaricaulota > Bipolaricaulia > Bipolaricaulales > Bipolaricaulaceae > CAYTCK01. Next base: position 14,534 of record CAYTCK010000020.1, read on the forward strand.
GATGCAGTTCACCTCGGCCTTTATCACGTCCTCCAGCTCTTGGGTGGCCCCCGTGCGCCCCCTCGTGTCCATTGCAACTCCCAGTTTAGTCCAGGAGATGGGCTCTGTTAAGGGGTTCTGAGGGGTTTGTGGTGTTGAGGGGCGTTACGTTATAACGTTTTTTTATAACTTCTTTAACGTTAAATATTATAGGGCGCGTTTTTCCCTCTTTGCTTGAGCATTCTTCCCGTGCGTTCTTCCTTAATAGGCCGGTACCTCTTCCTTAATAGGCCGGTATTTCTTCCTTAATAGGCCGGTATTCCAAAATGGAATATTCCTTAATAGGCCGGTATTCAAAGTTCACCTGTGGAAAACTCAAGGGATGGCCTTCGTATCGGCAAATGTTCTCCCTCAAGGGGCGAGTTCACGGAAGAGGGTGCTTTCCGTCCCCTTCTCCGCGTATTCTTCCAGGGCCAGCTTCAGGGCGGCGGCCACGATCTCCGACTTCTTCAGCTTCCGCTTCTTACGGCGCAGATCCATCCAGACATCGTCCAGCTTCTCCAGGAGCTCCTGGGGAAAGTAGAAGGTCGCTTTCCGACTTTTCACGGCCTCGGCTTCCTCGAAGAAGATGTCCACGCCCTTGCCCCGCACCGATGCCCTCCTCTTAGCCATCCTCCAGCACCTCCTGCGCGAGCTCTCTGTAGGCCGACGCCCCCGGCGATCCCGGGAGGTAGGTCAGGATGGACTCCCCAGCGGCGGTGGCCTCGGCGAATTTCACGGTCCTGGGGATGATGGTCCTGTAGATCCTCCCCTTGGCTATCGCCTCGAGCTCCTCCGAGGTCTCCCTGGCGTGCACGATCCTGCTTTGGTGCATGGTCCGTAGGATCTTGGCCGAAAGTTCTGGGTTCCCCTTCTTCCTCACCTTCGCGATGACCCGGAAGAGCTGCTTCAGGCCCCTCAGGGCGAGGTACTCGGTCTGTACGGGGACGATCGCTCTGCGAGCTGCCATGAGGGCGTTGATGGTGAGCACCCCGAGGTTCGGTGGGCAGTCGAGAAAGATGAAGTCGTAGTCGTCCTGTATATCACCGAGGGAAGCCTTCAAGGTCCTGTCCCAGCCGATCTCCCCGAGGAGCTCTCCCTCCGCCCCGGCGAGGTCCAGGTTGGCGGGGACGAGCTCCAGTCCCGGAAGCTTCGTGGGGACGATGAGCCGCCGGATCGGGGTCTCGTTCACCAGGGCATCGTAGACGGTGTGGGGGAAGGAATCGGGGTCGAAGCCGAGGCCGGTGGTGAGCCCGCCCTGAGGATCCAGGTCCACGAGGAGCACCCTCTTCTCCAGCTCCACCAGGGCGGCGCCCAGCGAGATGCAGGTGGTGGTCTTCCCCACGCCCCCCTTCTGGTTGGCCACCGCATAGACCATTCCCATGGCACGACAGTATAACAGCGTGCTTGCACGCCATTCAACCGGTGTGATGTTTTGCTGGTATGAAGTCAAGTCATCTGCACCAGCGTGACATCAAGATGGTATGCTGGTGTGCTGTTTGGAAGGCACGGAGTGTCTTCTGTCCTCAAAAAGGGGGCGAGGTGACCCGCAACTCGATGGGGCTGGGGCTGAAGAAGTCCAGGGTTGTCCTGGCCAAAAG
>CAYTCK010000021.1:0-15971 GCA_964436445.1 uncultured Thermotogaceae bacterium
GAGCACCGGACTCCAAATCCGGAGGTTGGGGGTTCGAGTCCCTCCGGGCCTGCGAAGGGGACTTGAGGATGATCCAACGAATAAGGGACTATTTCCGTGGTGTCCTGCTCGAAGCCAAGAAGGTCAGCTGGCCATCCCGACAGGAGGTGGTCGCCTTCACGGCCCTTATCCTCGTGATGGTCATCGCCTTGGCCTTGTACTTGGGGGCCGTGGATGCCATAATCCAGGCGATCCTCAGTGTCCTCTTGAAGAGGCCTGGGTAGAGTCGAGAAGGGCCAAAAATCCAGTTATGCAGCGTAAAAGATGGTATGCCATTCAGACCTATGCTGGCTCCGAGCTCCGCGTAAAACGACAGCTCGAGGAGAGGGTGCGGCAGCTCGGGTGGGAGAAGTACTTCGAACCCATCCGCAAGAACGATGAGGTCGAGTACTTCCTGGTGCCGGTGGAGGAGGTGATCACCTCCCGTTCCCGACGAGGTCGGGCTACCGAGTACCGCGTGCCCTACGATTACGATCTCTTAGTGAAGAACAACGAGCGCATCGAACGAGGCACCCTCATCGCCCGGCGTCCCCCAAAGCACCTGGAGAAGCCGGCCAAGGTCGTTTCCATCGAGAACTTCTGGCGAGTCATCGTGGAGCTGGTGGACCACACCGAGGTGGAATACCTGGTACCCGGGGATAAGCAGTTGCGCCGGGACATCCGGGTAGGGGAGAAGGTGCGCCCTGGCATCCCCCTGACCCGGGACTCCGATTCTCGCTACGTGGTGGACGTCCGGGGTCAGATCGTTGTTCGGGAGAAGGTGAAGCGGGTCACCCTGGAGTATGCCGATGGCACCAGGGAAACCAGGATTATCCCTGAGGAGATCTGTCCCCGCCTCCGGGAAGGTCAGGAGCTCCCCGCCGGCTTCGAGATCGAGAAGGAACACAAAATCTATGCCAATGCCACTGGGTTGGTGAAGGTCAAGGAGTACAAGGAGAAGCGGGTGGTGACCATCCAACGCATAGAGAAGCGGCGTCTCTTCCCGGGATATGTATTCACCAAGATGGGCTTGGATGAGGAACAGATGCGCGAGCTCATCGCGGGGATCGAGGGAGCCAGGTACGTGGGCAACCGCTTCCAGCCCATCCCCATCGACGGACGGGAGATGCTGGCGGTACAGCGCTACGCCGGGCTGGTAGCTGCCCCCAAGGCGGAGGAGGAGCGCAAGCCCAAGGTAGAGGTGGAGTTCGAGGTCGGGGAGATCGTCCAGATCATCGAGGGCCCGTTCGCTGATTTCACCGGCGAGATCAAGGAGATCGACAAGGACAACGAGGAAGTTGTGGTCATGGTGAAGATCTTTGGTAGGGAGCTCCCGGTGCGGGTAAGCTTTGACGGGATCGCCAAGATCTGAAGGAGGCGACGATGGCAAAGCAGGTGGCAGCGAAGATAAAGCTCCAGATCCCGGCAGGACAGGCTACGCCGGCACCGCCGGTGGGTCCTGTGTTGGGCATGCACAAGGTCAACATCATGGAGTTCTGTAAGAAGTTCAACGAGGCCACCAAGAACGAGGAGCCCGGCATCCTCATCCCGGTGGAGATCACGGTCTATTCCGATCGCTCCTTCGATTTCGTCCTCAAGCAGCCCCCGGTCTCGGTGCTCCTCAAGAAGGCGGCGGGGATCGAGAAGGGATCTCCTGAACCCAACCGCATCAAGGTGGGGAAGGTCACCATGGAGCAGGTGAGACGTATCGCTGAGCGCAAGCTCCCCGATATGAACACGAAGGACCTCGACGCTGCCATCAGGATGGTCCTGGGAACCGCGAAGAACATGGGGATCGAGGTGGTAGAGGGATGAGGCGTTCCAAGCGCTACCAGCAGGTGGTGGCCCTGGTGGACAAGACCCGGGTTTACCCTGTCCGGGAGGCCATCGAGCTCATGAAGCGTTCCGCCACGGCCCGGTTCGACGAGACGGCGGAGGCGGCCTTCAGGCTGGGGGTCAATACCTCCCAGTACCCCATCCGGGGCACGGTGGTCCTGCCCCACGGTACCGGCAAAACGGTACGGGTACTGGTGTTCGCCCGAGGGGAGAAGATCCGGGAAGCCGAGGAGGCCGGGGCCGATTACGTGGGGGGCGAGGAGCTGGCGGAGAAGATCCAGAAGGAGGGATGGCTGGATTTCGACAAGGTGGTGGCCACACCGGACATGATGCCGGTGGTGGGGAAATTGGGCCGGATCCTGGGCCCCCGAGGGCTTATGCCCTCCCCCAAGACCGGCACCGTCACCATGGACGTCGCCCGGGTGGTCAATGAGCTGAAACGGGGGATGGTGGAGTTCCGCGCCGATCGCTATGGGATCGTCCACGCCCCCTTCGGCAAGGTCTCCTTCGAGACGGAGAAGCTCCTGGAGAATCTGGTGGCCCTCACCCGAGCGATCCTGGACAAGCGTCCCGAGGGGTTCAAGGGACGGTACCTCCAGCGGGTCACCATCTCCTCTACCATGGGGCCTGGGATCCCAGTGGACGAGCGGGAACTCATCTCTCTGGCTCAGTCGCTGTGAGGGGGTGGGGATGCCGCGACCGGAGAAGGTAGCACAAGTACAGAACCTGAAAGAGAAGTTTTCCAAGGCCCAGGGCTTGGTGCTGGTGGAGTACCAAGGGATCCCTGCTCCGGAGATGGTGCGGCTGAGGGAGTTCCTGAAGGAGCGGGGGTTGGAGTTCCGGGTGATCAAGAACACCCTGGCTCGGATCGCCGCTCTGGAGGTGGGACTGGAGGGTTTGGCTGAGTACCTGCGGGGACCCAACGCCATCGTGGTGGGTTATGACGATCCCGCGGTGCCCTTCAGGGCGGTGAGGGAACTCCGGAAGGATTTCCCACAGCTCCGGGTCAAGGTGGGCCTCTTCGAGGGGGAGACCATCCCCCCCCAGGAAGCGGATAAAATCGCGGAGCTTCCCAGCCGGGAGGAGCTCTTGGCCCGGCTGGCTGGGGCTGTGGCCGGTCCCATTAGGGGACTGGCGGTGGCCCTGTCGGGGATCATCCGGAAGTTGGCGGTGGTCCTCGCTGAAGTCCAAAAGAGGAAGGAGGCGTCGTCATGACCAAAGAGGAGATCCTACAAGCCATCGAGGAGATGTCTGTTAAGGAGCTGGCAGAGCTCGTGGCTGCCATCGAGGAACGGTTCGGGGTCTCGGCCCAGGCCGCGGTGGCGGTGGCTGCCGTGCCAGGGGCTGCCGCACCGGGTGCCGCTGCGCCCGCCGAGGAGAAGAAGACGGTTGATGTGGTCCTGACCTCCGTGGGCCAGCAGAAGATCCAGGTGATCAAGGCTGTAAAGGAGATCACAGGCAAGGGCCTGAAGGAGGCCAAGGAACTGGTGGACAAGCTCCCGGCGGTGATCAAGTCCGGCCTGGAGCCCGAAGAGGCCGAGGAGATCAAGAAGAAGCTCGAGGCAGCTGGGGCCGAGGTGGAGGTAAAGTAACTGCGAGGAGGGGAAGCGGGGCCCAGTGCCCCCAAGGATGCCGGAGAAAAGGAACGGTAGGGTTTGGTACGGTAAGTCCCGTTGGTGGATGGAGCCGCCGGATCTCCTGGCGGACCAACGCCGCTCCTATGAGCGGTTCCTCTCGGAGGGGATCCGGGAGCTGTTCGAAGAGATCTCCCCCATCCGTTGCCCGGGCCGGGAGGATCTGTATCTCGAGCTCGTGGATCCGGTGCTGGGGGAACCCCGCTATTCGGAACAGGAGTGCCTCGACAAGGATCTCACCTATGCTGCCCCCTTGCGGGTGACGGCCAAGCTCTGGGATGGGGGGAAAGTTGTCCGGGAGGCGGAAGTCTACATCGCTGATATCCCCCTGATGACCTCCCGGGGGACCTTCATCATCAACGGGACCCAAAATGCCCTGGTGAACGAGCTGGCCCGCTCCCCCGGTCTCTACATCACTCAAGAGGACGCCCGCACCTTCAGGGCCCATTTCCTGCCGGAGCTGGGGGCTTGGCTGGAGATCGACCTGGATATCAGGCGATGGACCATTCGAGCCAACCTGGACCGGCGCACCAAGGTCCCCCTCACCACCCTGCTGCGGGCGTTGGGCATGGAGACCGCCGAGATCCTGAAGCGCTATTCCATCAAGGTCACCCCGGAGGAGCTCCCTGACAGAGTGGGAGCCCTCCTGGCTGAGGACGTCGAGGTGGGGGACGAGCGCTGGGAAGCTGGAAGCGAGCTCACCAAGGAGCGAGCCCAAGCCGCTTTCCGGGCTGGTCGCTCGCTGAGGCTGGTGCATCCGGCGATCCAGAAGTCGCTCTCGGAGGACAAGACCTCCACCCAGGAAGAGGCTATCCGTTACATCTACCATCGCTTCCGGCCATCGGATCGACCCTCCATCGCCCAGATGGAGGAATACATCAAGGGCTTTTATTTCGATCCGGAGCGTTACCACCTCACGCCCATCGGCCGCTTCAAGCTCAACCGCAAGCTCGGCCTCGACAGGGAGGAGACTTATCTCACCCCAGAGGATATCTTCCGGGCGGTGGAGCTCCTCCTGCGAGCACCGGAAGACCCGTTGATTCTGGACGAGAAGGATCACCTTGCCAACAAAAGGGTGCGGCTCCCTGGGGAACAGGCGCAGGCCGCCCTGCGGGCGGGGCTCGTGCGCATGGCGCGGATCGCCCAGGACAAGCTCTCCCGTTATGAGCCGGACGACAAGGATGCCATCCGAAAAATCATCTCCGCTCGCACCGTCCAAGCGGCGGTGAACGGCCTGTTCTACACGGGGAGGCTCTCCCAGTTCCTGGAGCAGACGAACCCCCTCTCGGAGCTCACTCATAAGCGCAGGCTCTCAGCCCTGGGGGGATCGCCTCAGGTGAAGCGGGCGAAGCTCGAGGTGCGGGACGTCCACCCCTCTCACTACGCCCGGATCTGCCCCATCGAGACGCCGGAGGGCCAGAACATCGGCCTCATCACCTCGATCGCTGTTTTCGCCCGGATCAACGATTACGGGTTCCTGGAGGCCCCCTATGTGAAGGTGGAGGAGGGGCGTGTCACCGGGGAGATCGTGTACCTCATGGCTGACGAGGAGGAAAAGAGCCTCATCGCCCCGGCCACGGTTCCCATAGATCCCAAGACCGGAAAGATACTCCAGGATCCGGTCCCAGCCCGGACCGGGAAGGAGGAGATCCGCTTCGTCCACCCCGAGGAGGTGGATTACGTGGAGGTGGCGCCCCACGCCATCGTGGGGGTTTCGGCTTCCCTCATTCCCTTCCTGGAGCACGACGACGCCAACCGGGCCCTGATGGGCGCCAATATGCAGCGCCAGGCGGTGCCGCTCCTTAGGCCCCAGGCTCCCGTCGTGGGCACCGGGATGGAACGGGTGGCGGCGGTGGACTCCGGGGCCGTGGTGGTGGCGGAGGAGGACGGGGTGGTGGAGAAGGTGGACGCCCGGAAGGTGGTCGTCCGTACCTCCTCAGGGAAGCGCAAGGTCTACAAGCTCGCCAACTTCGAGCGCTCCAACCAGGATACCATCTTCCACCACCGCCCCATCGTCTGGCCAGGGGACAAGGTGAAGAAGGGGGATGTCCTCGCTGACTCCATGTCCACCGACGGCGGAGAGCTGGCGCTGGGGGCCAACCTGCTGGTAGGGTTTCTTCCCTTCGAGGGCTACAACTACGAGGACGCCATCGTGATCTCGGAACGCCTGGTGCGAGAGAACATCTTGGACTCGATCCACATCCAGGAGTTCGAGGTCACTGCCGAGGAGACCAAGCTCGGCCCAGAGGAGATCACCGCCGACATCCCGGGCCTCTCCCACCGAGATCTCCGGAACCTGGACGAACACGGTATCGTGCGGGTGGGAACGGAGGTCAAAACCGGTGATATCCTCGTGGGGAAGATCACTCCCAAGGGAGAGGCGGAACCTACCCCTGAGGAGAAGATCTTCCGCTCCATTTTCGGCGAGAGGATGCGGAACTTCCGCAATACCTCCTTGCGTATGCCTCCCATCTCCGGGACGGCCACGGTGATCCGGGTGAAGCGGTTCTCCCGGGATCAAGGAGACGAGCTGGAGGCCGGGGTCAACGAGCTGGTGAAAGTCTATGTGGCGCAGCGGCGCCCCATCGCTGTTGGGGACAAGCTCGCCGGTCGCCACGGTAACAAGGGCGTCATCTCGGTGATCCTGCCGGTGGAGGACATGCCCTTCCTGCCGGACGGGACCCCGCTGGATGTGGTCCTCAATCCCTTGGGGGTTCCCTCCCGGATGAACCTAGGGCAGATCTTCGAGACCAATCTGGGTTTTCTGGCGAGCCTGCGGGGGGAGAAGGTGGCCAGCCCGGCCTTCGACGGGGCCAAGGAGGAGGAGATCCTGGAGGACCTCACCGAGGAGCTGGTGAAGCATGGCCTCGCCGATGGAAGCCGCAAGGACGGTAAGGTAGTCGTCCGGGACGGCCGCACCGGAGAGCCCTTCCGGGAGCCCATCACCGTGGGTGTGATGTACATCATGAAGCTGGAGCACATCGCTGCTGACAAGATCCATGCCCGCTCTACCGGGCCTTACGCCCTCATCACCCAGCAACCCTTGGGTGGGAAGGCCCAGTTCGGGGGCCAGCGCCTGGGGGAGATGGAGGTCTGGGCCCTGGAGGCGTATGGGGCAGCTTCGCTCCTGCAGGAGATGCTCACGGTGAAGTCCGACGACGCCAAGGGGCGAGTGCAGCTTTACAAGGCGATCCTCAAGGGCGAGGAGTTCCCCAAGCCCGGGATCCCGGAGTCCTTCAAGGTGCTTTGGCGGGAGCTCCAAGGGCTTTGCCTCTCGCCCAAGGCCTACGATTACCGGGACCGCGAAGTGGACATCGTGTGATGTGAATGGCGGTCCGGGAGCGTGCGGCGGGTTTCATCATCTTCCGGGTAAAGGATGGCCGCCGTGAATACCTTTTGGTCCGTAACAAAAGTGGGGGACATTGGGGTTTCCCGAAGGGCCACATCGAGGAGGGGGAGAGCCCCTTGGACGCTGCTTTGAGGGAAGTGGCCGAGGAGGTAGGGATCACTTCCCTCGAACATTACCCAGATTTCCGTAGCTCCATCGATTACACCTTCCGGCGGGCGGGACAGATGGTGCACAAGGAGGTTCACTTCTTCCTCGCCCGCACGGCTCAGGAGGGCCGGCTCCTGCGGGAGGAGCTCTTGGAGATGCGCTGGCTTCCCTTCCCCGAGGCCTTGGATACCCTGACCTATCCCGAGCAGCGGGAGGTCCTGCGTCGGGCGGAAGAGTTCCTCTCCCGCCACTGACTACTTTCTTTCCCCGGGATCCCCAGCCAGAGGCAATATAATCGAAGGTCATGGATATCCCTGCCGTAGTCACTTCGACGCTCATCTTCGTTGGGACGTATTTCTTCATCTTCAGCGAGAGGATCCATCGGACCGTGGCTGCCCTCCTGGGGGCAGTGGCCATGGTGTTGGCTGGGGAGGGGCTGGGCTTCTACGGCCACACGGAGGCGGTGGGAGCCATCGACTTCGGCACCCTTTTCCTGGTGCTGGGGATGATGATCACCGTAGGGATCCTGGAGGGCACCGGAGCCACCCAGTACCTGGCCATCAGAATCGCCCAGGCCTCCCGGGGGAGGCCTTTTTTGCTTTTGGCGGGTCTGGGGGCGTTCACGGCAGGTACCTCGGCCTTCCTGGATAACGTCACCACCATGGTGCTCCTGGCCCCGCTCACCATCTCCATCGCTGATATCCTCGACCTCTCGCCGATTCCATTTCTCACCACAGAGGCGGCCTTCGCCGTGGTGGGAGGGCTCGCCACCCTGATCGGGGACCCGGCCAACATAATCGTAGGGTCGGGCTCCGGATACGGTTTCGCCGATTTTTTGGTGCATCTCGGCCCCCCAGCCCTTCTGGCTTGGTTTGGCATCCTCGGGGCTTTTCTCCTTGTCTTCCGGAGGTTCGGCCGGGCCCATCCCCACAACGTGGAGAAGCTCCTCCAGATCGATGCTCGGCGGGCCATCACCGATCCGGTCGCCGCCAAGAGGATGCTCTCCGTGCTGGGGGTAATCGTCGTCCTGTACCTCCTGCACCAGTGGGTGGGGCTGGAGCCGGCAACGGTCTCCATGCTGGGGGCTGGCCTCTCCCTGGTCGTGGTCCGAGCGGATGTGCGCAAGGTCCTGGCTGAGGTGGAATGGAGTGCCATCGTCTTCTACGGGGCGCTGTTCGTCCTCGTAGGGGGGTTGGAGCACGCCGGGATCCTCGCTTTCCTGGCGGATGTCTTTCGGGAGTTCGCCAGCGAGAACGTTCTGGTCGCCGCGGTGACCTTGCTTTGGGTGGCGGGGGTCCTCTCGGCGGTCATCGACAACGTGGCCCTGGTGGTGGCTCTGGTGCCGGTGCTACGCAACCTGGCTCAAAGCGGCTTCCCGCCGGAGCACATGGCGCCCCTTTGGTGGAGCCTGGCCATCGGGGCGGTGCTAGGTGGGCTGGCGACCCCCATCGGCTCCTCGGCCACGGTGGTGACCATCGCCCTCTCGGAACGCACGAAGACGCCCATTACCTCACGGCTTTGGATGCGTGTCGGGGTCCCGGCCTGGGCCGTGGGGCTGGCCCTGGGGACCGGCTTCGTTGTCTTGGCGGTGTCGACGGGGTTCTACCGATGAGTCCCGGCTGGATTGCCGCCATCCTGGTTTTCCTCGTCACCTACGGCCTGATCTTCTCCGAGCGCGTCCACCGTACCATCGCCGGCCTGGCCGGAGGAGTGGCCATGATCTCGGTGGGGATCGGCCTAGGGTTCTATGATTTCGACCTTGCGGTCAAGGCGGTGGATTTCAACACCATTGGGTTGCTTCTGGGGATGATGATCATCGTGGGGATCCTCCAGCCCACCGGTTTCTTCCAATACGCGGCCATCAAGCTCGCCCAGCTCACCGGAGGCAGGGGCCCCCTTCTTTTCCTCTTCCTCGCCGGGTTCACCACCCTGGTCTCCACCGTTTTGGACAACGTCACCACCGTTGTGGTGATCGCCCCGGTGACGGTGTCCATTGCTGAGGTGTTGGGGGTAAGTCCGGTGCCCCTCCTCCTGGCGGAGGCGGTGCTTTCGGATGTGGGTGGGGTGGCGACCCTGGTGGGCGATCCGCCGAACATCCTCATCGGTTCTGCATCCGGCCTCTCCTTCAACCAGTTCCTGGCGCATCTCGGGCCGGTCGTGTTGACGGTTCTTTTCTTCTCTTTCCTCCTTTCGCTCTGGCTCTTCCGGGGACAGCTCGTCGTCCCTGAGGAACGGCTGGAGTTCCTGCGGTCCCTGGATCCCCGCCGGGCCCTGGAGGATCCCCGTACCATGCATCGGGTGTTGTGGGTGCTCGCCCTCACCGTGGGGCTTTATTTCGTCCACGATCTCCTGGGGCTTCCACCGGGGCTCGTGGCCCTGATCGGGGCCTCGGTAGGACTGCTTTGGATCCGCCCCCCGCTGGACCGGGTGATGGGGTTCATTCACTGGGACGTGCTGCTCTTCTTCATCGGGCTTTTCGTGGTGGTGGGGGGGCTGGAGTCCGCCGGGGTGTTAGGGGCCATCTCCCGGGGACTGGCCGGGGTAGCGGGCCGAGGTGTCCTGCCGGCTGCGCTCCTTATTTTGTGGGTCAGTGCCTTCATGTCGGCGGTGGTGGACAACATCCCCTTTACCATCGCCATGATCCCGGTGATCAAAGGGCTGGAGGTCCACGGGATCCCTGTGGAACCCCTATGGTGGGCCCTGGCCATGGGTGTGGGGTTCGGTGGGAACGCAACGCCCATCGGCTCCACGGCCAATGTGGTGGTGGTCTCGGTCTCGGAACGCACCCGGGAACCCATTACCTTCCGCCGTTGGTTCGCATCGGCCACTTGGATCTCCCTTCTGAGCTGCATCATCGGCAGTCTCTTCCTTATCCTGGGGATAAGCACGGGGTGGTATCTATGAGCGATGTGGAGCGGATAGCCGAAGATCTGTACCTGGTGGACACCAATCAGTTCGGCGTTCCCCGCTGCGGCGGCGTCTACATCCTTCGTTCCGGTGGGGAGGCGGCCTTGGTGGAGAGCGGGACCTCCCTGGCCGTTCCCCGAATAGAGGAGGCACTCTCGACCATGGGGATCCCCGATGACACGGTGCGGTGGGTTTTCCTCACCCATATTCACCTGGACCACGCCGGCGGGGCGGGTTTCCTGCTAGAGCGCCTTCCTGAAGCTCGGGTCGTGGTTCACCGGCGGGGGGTCAAGCACCTCGCCGACCCCACGAAGCTCCTCGCCTCGGTGCGGGAGGCAACCGGAGACTATTTCTCTTTCTACGGGACAGCGAAACCGATTCCCGAGGAACGCTTGGTGGCGGTAGAGGGTGGGGAGGTCTTCCGATTGGGGGAACTCCGAGTGTGGGTGGTCCCGGCCCCGGGACACGCGCCCCACCATGTCTGTTACCATGTCCCTGGACCCGGATATCTCTTCACCGGTGACGCCGCCGGTCTTTGGTTGGAAGGAAAGCTCCTCCCGGCGACACCTCCCCCCAGCTTCGATCCGGAAGCGTCCCTGGAGACCCTAAAGCGCCTGCGAGGGGTTCCGGCAAAGCTCCTCCTCTACACCCATTACGGCCCCCGGAATGACCCCCCTCGGGCCCTTTCCCAATACGAGGAGCTCCTGGAGCGATGGGTGGAGACGGTACGGCGGGCCTGGGTAAAGACCGGATCTGAGGAGGAGGCCCTGAAGAGGCTCCTTGCTGACCCCTGGGTGCGCTCCTTACCCTACAGGGGAGCGAAACCAGGGGAAGAGCTTGCTATGAACATCCGAGGGGTGCTGCGCTACCTTGCCAGGGCGTCCTGAGACCTTCGCCAAAGTGGCCCTCCCCGTTCCCGGGAAGGAGCCCTTCGATTACCTTGTCCCATCGGGGATGACGGTGGGGGTAGGCCACCGGGTGATCGTCCCTTTGGGACGGCGGTACCTGCGGGGGATCGTGGTCGCCTTGGGGACCGAGCCCGGCCACCGGGGACGTTTGGCGGAGATCGCCGAGGACGAGGGACTTGCCATTCCCTATTGGGAGATTCCATACCTCCAGGAGCTGGGGAAGCGTTATCGGGTCTCCCTGGGGATCGCCCTGGAGCGGACGGTTCCTCCTCGGGCCAAGCCCCGGAGGCAGCGTTTGGTGCTCAACATCCCCGTGGTCCAGGCGGAGCGGATCCTGCAGGAGCTGCGACGGCGGGCGCCGGCCCAGGCCAGGGCCCTTTCCGTGGCCCTGGCTGGCCCTTTGACCGAAGGGGCGCTGCGCTCCCAGGCCAGGGTCTCCCGGACCTCGATCCAGGCCCTTCTGCGGAAGGGATACTTGCGCCCCGAAGCCCTTCCGTTCTCCTTCGGCCTCCGAGAGGTTCCCCGGGTACACACGCCCACGCCGGAACAGGAGAAGGCGGTGGAGGAAATAGCCGCAGGGATGGGAGAAGGAAGGGTCTTCCTCCTTTGGGGACCTCCCGCCTCCGGGAAGACGGAGGTTTACCTCAGGGCCGCTGCCCGAACCCTGGAAGCCGGAAGGGACGTCCTGCTCCTGGAGCCCGAGGTCTCCCTGCTGCCGCAGCTCTGGGCCCGGGCGCGGAACGCCCTGGAGGAGGAGATCCGCCTCTACTTCGGGGAGCTGCCGCCAGGGGACCGTTGGCGGGCGTGGGAGGAGGCCCTCGCGGGGAAGGTTCGGGTCGGGGTCGGCACCCGTTCCGCAGTTTTTCTTCCCTTCGGTAGGTTGGGGCTTATGGTCCTGGACGAGGAGCACGAGCCCGCCTACAAGCAGGAGGAGATGGCCCCTCACTACCACGCCCGGGAGGTGGCCGAACTCCGGTCCCGGGGCGAGGAGGCTGCCGTGGTCCTGGGATCCGCCACACCGGCGGTTGAGACCTTCTTCCGGGCCGAACGGGGGGAGATCACCCTTTTACGGCTTTCCCGGAGGGTCGCCGGCGAGCCTCCGGTTGTCCGGGCTGTCCCCCATCGGGGGCGGGTGATCGGGCCGGAACTTCGGGAAGCTATGGAGAGGCATCTCGGGGCCGGAGGGCAGGTGCTCCTCTTCGTGAACCGCTTGGGATTCTTCACCGGGGCGGCGTGCGCTTCCTGCGGGGAGATCCTGCGCTGCCCGGTGTGTGAGGTCCCCCTGGTCTACCACCTCCGGGAGAAGACTTACCGTTGTCACGCCTGCGGCCGGGCCTTCCCCGAACCCGTCTGTCCCAGATGCGGAGGAAGCGAGTTCCGCCGCTTCGGCATCGGAAGCGAGCGGGTGGAACACGTTGCCCGAACGCTCTTCCCGAGGGCACGGATAGCCCGCCTCGATTCCGAAACCGCTCACCTGCGGGAGGAGATCCTCTCGGGGCTCGCCGCCGGGGATATCGACATCCTGGTGGGAACCCAGATGGTGGGCAAGGGCCTCGATTTCCCCGGGATCACCCTGGTGGGGGTGGTGAACGCGGATCAACTCCTTTCCATGCCCGATTTCCGGGCCGGGGAACGCACCTTCCAGCTCATCGCCGCCGCCGCCGGCAGGGCCGGTAGAGGAGAACGGCCGGGGGAGGTCATCGTCCAGACAGACAACCCCGATTATTACCCCATCCGCTATGCCCTGGCCGGGGATTACACCGGTTTCTACGCCCAGGAGATCGCCTTTCGCAGGGAGCTCGGTTACCCGCCTTTCGCCCGTTTGGTACGATTCCTCTTCCGGGGAAAGAGGGCCGAGGAGCGCAGCGGTAAGCTCGCCCAGGAGCTTTCCCGTCGGGGATTCGAGGTCTTGGGCCCGGCCCGGCTCCTCCCCTTGCGGGGCATCCCCCGCTGGCAGGTGATCCTGCGGCTAAGGGAAAAGGAACCCTATCCCTCGGGGATTCAAGATATCTTGGAGGGCCTTCCGACAGGGACCTCGGTGGACCCTGATCCTATGTGGATCGGCTGATGCCTTCCCCAAGCAAGGGGATGGATTCGAGATCTCCCCGCTCCAGGGCTTCCAGTATCCGCAACGCCCCTTCCTTCACCTCAGGGGAGAGTCCCTCGCCGATGCCCACCTCCCTCGGTTGGATCCCCAGGAAGAAAACCTCTCCGGCGGCGTCCTGGAGGAATCGGAGGATGAATGGCAAGGGTAAGCCATGGGTCGTCCCCAACATCTCCCGAGCCGCGGGAACTGGAAGCCGACGCACCTCCCCCGGGGGAAGGCCCATTTCCGCTGCATCCACCACCACCAGGAGTTCCGGACGCAGGGAGGCGATCTTCCCCAGCACATTCTCCGGAGCCCGGTAAGCAGGAATAGCGGTCCAGCCCGGTGCTTGGAGGTGTTCCGCTATCCACACACCCACCCCGTCGTCCCGGGCCAGGGGGTTCCCCACCCCTAGGAGCACCTTCCCCATTTCTACAAAACGTTCTCTCGCAGAAAGGTGCGGAAGGGGTGTGCCAAGGTCCTGAGAGTGTCCGGCTTCTTGATGATGATCCGGGCCCCATCCAGGCAGATGATCCCCCGCTCTGCTAGCTCCGAGAGGATCCTGATGACCGTCTCGGTGGAAGTGCTGGCCATCTCCGCCAGCTCGGCCCTGGGGAGCTTCAGCCCTACGTCCAGTCCCTCCTCGGTTTCCTTGCCGAAGGCCTTGGCCAGCTCCCAGAGGACACGGGCAACCCGCTCCTTGGCCGAGCGGGAGGCGATCTCCACTAAGCGGTCCCCGAAGGCCTTGAGTTCCCGGGAGAGCTTCTCCACCAGCCTTATCGCCACCTCCGGGTGCCGGCGGACGAAGGCCAGGAAATCGTTCCTGGGGATGAACATCAGCTGCGAAGGCTCCAGGGTCTTGGCGTAACAGGTGTAGGTCTCGCCGTCGAAGAGGGTCTTCTCTCCCAAGATCTCCCCAGGCCCCAGGAGTTTTAGTACTTGAGAGCGGCCGCCTCTGGTGTGTTTGGCGAGCTTCACTTTGCCCCGGCAGATGATGTAGAGGCCGAAGGAGGGCATGCCCTCCCGAAAGATGACCTCCCCCGCTCCCATCCTCAGCGGGTGCATCAGTCGCCGCAACTCCTCCCAGGCATCCTGGGATAGATCTCTGAACACATAGGAACAGCCCAGGGGACATGTCTCACACAGGTCACCTTGTTTCGTGGAAAGCTCCCACATGCCGATAGCGTTTGTAACGAAGAGAGAGGAGCTCGTCCAGGGGATGGGAGCAGAGGTCCCCCAATTCCCGGACCAGGCTCTCCCGGATCGCGGCGGCGGTTGCCCCGGGATCGGTATGGGCCCCGCCCGGGGGCTCGGGGATGATCCCATCGATGACCCCAAGCTTCAGGAGCTTTGGGGCAGAGAGATGTAGAACCTCGGCGGCCTGACGGACGGCCTTCTGGTCCTTCCAGATGATGGCCGCCGCTCCCTCCGGGGAAATGACGGAGTAGATGGCGTACTCCAGCATAAGGACCCGATCGCAGGCCGCGATGGCTACGGCCCCACCGGATCCTCCCTCCCCCACGATCACCGCCAAGGTGGGGACCCGTAGCCCAAGGAGCGTGTACAGACTCTCGGCGATGGTCCCGGCGATGTTGTGGGACTCAGCCTCCACACCGGGATAGGCCCCCGGGGTATCCACCAGGCTCACCAGGGGGAGCCGTAGCCTCTCCGCCAGCCGCATCAGTCGCACTGCCTTGCGGTAGCCGGCGGGCCCCGCCATGCCGAACCGGAACCGCTTCTGCTCCTCGGGGTTCCTCCCTTTCTGGTGAAACAGGACGACCAAGGGCCGCCCCGCGAGCTTCGCCAGGCCTCCCCGCAGGGCTTGGTCATCCCCCAGGAGCCTGTCTCCCCGCAACTCGTAGAAATCGTCGAACACCCGCTGCACGAGCTCGATCCCCGTGGGACGGTGCTCGTGACGGGCGAGCTTCACTCGGTCCCAATCGGAGAGGTGGGCGAAGTACTCTTTGCGGAGCTTCTCCAGTCGTCCCTCCAAGAGCTCCAATTCCTGCGATAGGTCAACGCCGTCGTTCTGGATCAGGCGCTTTATCTCGGCGATCTTCTCCTCTAAGGCCCGTAGGGTGCGTTCATCCACCATACCTCTCCCCCTCCAGGACCCTCAGGATCCGTACCAGCTCGTCCCTGATCCTCTCCCTGGGAACCACCAAATCGACGATCCCGTGGGCGTAGGCGAAGGCCTCCGTCTGGAAGTTCACCGGGAGTTTTTCCTTCGTCACCTGCTCGATCACCCGGGGGCCAGCGAACCCGATCTTGGTGCCCCTCTCGGCAAGGGTGATATCGGCCAATGAGGCGATGGATGCCAGGACCCCACCGGTGGTGGGATAAGTGAAGACGGCGATGTAGGGGATACCGGCCTCGGCCAGCCGCCGGCGCACCAGGACCGTCTTCGGCATCTGTAGGAGCGAAAGCACCCCCTCCTGTACCCGGGCCCCCCCGGAGGCCACCACCAGGACGAAGGGGACCTGCCTCTCCAGGGCTCGCTCCATGGCGAAACAGATCTCCTCACCCACCACTGTGCCCATGGAGCCGCCGATGAAACGGAAATCCATCACCGCGAGGATCACGGGATGCCCCCCGATCTCGGCCTCCACTACCTTGATGGCGTCCAGGAGGCCGGTTGCCTCTTGGGCTTCCCGCAGCCGTTCTTTGTAGGGCTTGCGGTCGGAAAACCTCAAAGGATCCGAGGAGATCAAGGGAAGCGTGATGTCCCGGACGGAGCCTGTGTCGGCCAACGATGCGATGCGCTCGTCGGCGGAGAGGAAGAAATAGGCCCCACAACTCGGACAGATGTAATTATTCTGCGCGAGCTTGCGCTTGAAGATGAGCTCCCCGCATGTGTAACAGCGGATCCAGAGATCCTCCTCTCTGGGAGCCGTCACCTCAACATAATCCCGGCGGGAACGTTCATCCTTCCAGATGGGCATCATCTTCCCCCTCGGACTTGCGCTTTAGCTTCTCCGGGAAGACTATGCCCCCTGAGAGTATGAGGCTCAAGCCCTCATCCACCGACATGTCGAGCCCGATGATCTTGCTCCTGGGGATGAAAAAGACCCAGCCCGATAGGGGGT
>CAYTCK010000022.1:0-15497 GCA_964436445.1 uncultured Thermotogaceae bacterium
CTCCTTAGCGGAACTCGAGGTGTTGCCCTAGGTTCGGAGGAGACCCCAACCCAGGGCAGTCCCTCCCAGGAGGAAGCAGTAAAGGGCGAACCAGGATAGCCGGCGGCGGTCCAGGAGCACCAAGAGCACGCGGATGGCCAGCAGCCCACTCAAGGCCGCCACAACCCCACCGACAAGGAGACCCAGGGCCTCGTCCCTCGGGATCCCCTGATTCGCCCCCTGCCAGAGGCTTAACCCTCCAGCTCCCAGGATCACGGGGATAGAGAGGAGGAAGGAGAAGCGGGCTGCCGTTGCGGGCCGTGTACCGGAGAGGATCGCAGCGGAGATGGTGGATCCTGAGCGGGAGATCCCCGGGACCAGAGAAGCAGCTTGGGCGAGCCCCACGGCAACGGCGGATCCTACCCCCACTTCCCTCCGCACCGCTCTCCATGAGAGGCGGTCCGCAGCGAGGAGGAGCACTGCCGTCAGGAGGAGGGCACTGCCCACCGTGGGAACCGATGAGAAGGCCCCCTCGATCCTCTCCCGCAGGAGAAGGCCCACCGCCACCGCTGGCACCGTGGCCAAACCTAAGAAACCGATGTAAACCCAGGAATCCCTCTTTCCCTGCAGGCATCCCCGGATCAGGGCTCTGATATCCCCCCGGAAGTAAACCAGAACCGCGACCAACGTTCCCAGGTGCAACGCGCCCTCCAAAGCCACCCCGGGAGGATGAAGACCCAGGAGGGCCTTGGCCAGCACCAGATGCCCAGAGCTACTTACGGGCAGAAACTCTGTCAAGCCCTGGAGCAAGCCGAGGGCGAGGTAACGGAGCACGGCTCACCTTTCCGGGGAGTGAAAAACCGATGGAAAGGGCCTCCGCGTGGCAGGCCGTCACACACTCCCCGCATTTTATGCAATCGGTGGAATTTATCTGCAGGTGAGGTTTCAATCCCATGGGGCAGGCAGCAGCACAGACCCCACACCTTGAACAGCGATCCGCCCTGAGCTTGAGGCCGAAGAGGCTCAACCGGTTGAAGAGGGAAAGCAGGGCCCCCATGGGACAGAGGTACCGGCACCAGAAGCGGGAGATCAGGATCATCCCTACGAGCACCGCCACCAGCACCCCCAAATGGACGAAAAAGGGAGCGTTGGCCTTGGCCACCCCCAGACCGAAGTAGGGGAGGGATGCCTCCAGGCCGCCGGCAGGGCAGAGCTTGCAGAACACGGTATCCCCGAACTTCCAAGCGGCCACGATGGTCCCCACGAGAACCAGGAACTTCGTTGGGGAAAGCGCCCGCAGCATCCTGGTTCGGCGGAAGGAAAGGAGATCGTTCAGGGTCCCAAAGGGACAGAACCAGCCGCACCACCCCCGGCCCATGACCAGGCCATAGAGGGTGATGGCCCCCAGCCAGTAATAGGGAACTGTGCCACTGATGACCATGTTCTGCAGGAGCCCGATGGGGCAGACGGTGGCCGCCAGGGGACAAGCGTAACAGTGGAGACCAGGGAAGATAAGGTGGGTCATCCCGATGCCGAAGGCACCGGAGATCCCCAAGAGGATCCCCGCGGATTGTGTCATGCGCCGCAGGGCCCTGAGCCTGTTCCCCCGCAGGCTGAAGAAGACGTTCCCCCTCACCTTCCCGCCTCCAGGACCATCTGTAGGAGCCTCGCCTCCAGGTCGTGGATACCGGTGATCACCTCCCCCGTCTCCCGACAACGGATGGCCGGTACTACCAGGTGTCCGGAACGCACGATCCCCACCCCCTCCGCCCGGGAGGGATCTGTGCCGGCGTTGATGAACTCCACCTGGATCATGGGATTGGCGCGGAAGAACTCCCGGGCCATCGCCATGGCGTAGGGACAGGAGTGGCACCACTCGGCGTGATAGACCTCCAGGTGTACCGGCCGCACTAACTCCTTCAGGGCCTCCACGGTCTCTTCGCTCAGGCTGGGCTCGACGTGGACCGCCTCCTCGATCCCCACGCAGGAGGTACAGAGTACCGAGGCCACCTGCCGTGCTTGGGAAACCTGACCCCTTACTGCTCCCAGGTAGAGGAAGGCTCCGGCCAGAAGCCCGATCCCCAGGAAGAGGACTAAGAGGCCGCTTCCCCGCAGGAACCACACGAGGATCAGACCGACCCCGAGGACGAGGAGGAGCCACCACGGCTCGAAACCTTTGCCCTTGGGCTTCACCACGGCCTGTGCAGGTGCCTTCTCCGAGACGACGATCCTCAGGGGAGCCTCTTGTGACATCTGGAAACAGGAATCGCCGATACAATAGTGGTAACGTATCTTGACTTTTGCCGTGTATTCGCCGGGCTGGACCCCGGAGCTCCGCAAGACCACGCTGGCCGCCCGCTCCCCGAACGCTGGGACCTCCTTCAGGGAGGTTCCCTCCGCTTCCACCCCCTGAGGAAGGTCGGTAACGGTGAGCTCGACATCCTCGGCCGGGTATTGGGAGCCGTTCTTCAACCCTACCTCCAGACGGACTTCCCCCCCGGGGAAAAGGGATGCACCCTCAGGTACGGAAACCACCAGGATCTCCTTCGGTACCTGAACCAGTGAGGGAAGATTGGACGGGAGGGAAGCTTTTTGGTCTTCCTCTCGGCTGGCTTCGGATACCGCCGCTTTTTTCTCCTCCAGCTCCGCGATCAGCTTCTCCACCTCTTGGGCCAGCTTCTCACCGCGCACGTTCTTGGCCCGGATGATCCCTTGGTCGTCCAGGAGGTAGGTAGCGGGGATGGCTGTGACCCGGTATAGCTTCGCTATCTTGTTGTCCCAGCCCAGGCCGTCGAAATACTGGGGCCAGGTGATGCCATACTCCTGGATGAAGTTCTCGAACTGCTCCTTGTCGAGGTCCAGGTTGATTCCGATGATCTCGAATCCCCTATCGTGGAAGCGGCGGTAGACCTCCTTAACGTTGGGAAGCTCCCGGACACAAGGCCCACACCAACTGGCCCAGAAATCCAGCAACACCACCTTCCCCCGCAGGTCCTTGAGAGAAATCTTCTTTTCATCGGTGGAGATGAAGGAGAAGTCGATGGCTTTGGCCCCTACGTAGAGGGGCGGCTTGGGGGGTACATAGGCGGTGGGGGCCACCGTCAACCGGGACCCGTCCGGGGACACGCTGGAAAGCTTATAGGACCGCTTCCCCACGGTGAAGGCCTCCTCCAGGCGAAAACGCTCGTGGCCATCCCGCTCGGCATGGAGAACGCCATCGCCATCGACATCCACCGCCAACACGTCGCCCTCGTATCCCTCATCATCGTAGTACCCGTTGAGATTGGCATCCAACAGGGCAACTTTCACCTCTTTATCTCCTAGCTTCAGGACCGCGGCCCGGGGAGCACCACCGATCAGGAAAAGGTATGCCTTCCCCTCCTGCCACACCATCGCCATCGTGTAAGGACCGGAATCCAGGGGAAACTCCAGCTGCCATCCCCAGGCCCCCTGGGCCAAGGGAAGGGCTTTGTGCCACTCGTTCTGTGAAAGGATCCAATCCCTGTTCATATCGGCAACGAGATAGGGCTCACCGTCCGGTAGCACCGCCAACATGAGGGGAAAGGCTTTTCCTGACAGGGTGAGGACACCGAAGAGGCTGAGGGCGGGTTCCGGCCCCTCCCGTTTCAGGGGATGCTCAAGAGAGGGGTAGAGGCGGAAAGGGGTGGAGACGGAAGCCCAATCACCCAACTCCTCGGGCGAGACTGGCGAGAGCTCCGCGGTATATTGCTGGGCCGAGGCGGCCATGAAAAGTGGCAACAAAAAAGGAACAATCCCCCAGGCGATCCTGCGTACCATCCGGGCATCACACCTTTCTTTTAAAGAAACTTTTAAATTTTGTGGCCCTATTCTAGCCCGGATTTGATGGCCTGTAAAGCGGAACGGAGCCTGGAGACGGTGATCTCCTTCCCCGCCAAGGAGAGGAGGTCGAAGAGCCCCGGTCCCACCTTGCGACCGCTCACCGCTACCCGGATGGGCAGGGCCACGTCCCGGAGCTTGAGGCCGAGCTCCTGGAGCTTCCCCCTGATACAGGACTCCACCCCCTCGGGGGAGAAGTCCTCCAGGGCCTCTAAGGCCTTGGCGATCTCCTCAAGGGGGCCTGCGAGCTCCGCTCTGAAGAGGTCCTTAGCCTCGTCAGGGATGGGGATCTCCCCGGGGAAGAGGAACCGGGCCGCGTGCGCCATGTCCACGAGGGTTCTATTGCGCTCCCGCAAAAGCTCCGCTGCCCGCATCAACCGCTCCCTCCCCAGGGCCGCGACGGCCTCCCTGGTCGCCACCCCTTCCTGGACGATGTACTCCGCCAGGAGATCCGCCAGGCGCTCCGGATCGGTCCGCTTCAGCCACTCGTGGTTGAGCCAGAGAAGCTTGGCCTCGTCGAACACGGCGGCGGAACTCCGCACCCCATCGAGGTCGAAATGGCGGATGAGCTCCTCCCGGGTGAAGATCTCCTGGTCCCCGCGGGACCACCCCAGCCGGGCGAGGAAGTTGACCAGTGCCTCGGGGAGGAACCCCCGCCGGCGGTACTCGAGCACCGAAACGGCGCCGTGTCTTTTGGAAAGCTTGGTCCGGTCCGGACCCAAAATCAGTGGAATATGGGCGAAGGCCGGCGGATCCCACCCCAATGCCCCGTAGATCCAGAGCTGTTTAGGGGTGTTGTTCATGTGCTCGTCCCCCCGGATCACGTGGGTCATCCCCATGTCGTGGTCATCCACCACGCAGGCGAAGTTATAGGTTGGGGTGCCGTCGGAACGCAGGATCACGAAGTCCTTGAACTCCGAGTTCGCGAACTCCACCCGCCCCAGGATCAGGTCCTCCACCGCGGTGGTCCCGGTCACCGGGGCCTTAAACCAGAGCGCCCCCTCCGACTCGTAGGCCACCCCCTTTCGCCGCAGGACCTCCGCCACCTCCCGATGGCGCTCGAACCGTTCCGTCTGCCGGTAGTACTCGTCCCAATCGAGGCCCAGCCAGCGCAGCGACTCCTGGATTTGGACAATCGCCTCCTCAGTGGAGCGGGTGCGGTCGGTGTCCTCGATCCTGAGGATGAAGGTTCCTCCGTGGTGGCGGGCGAAGAGCCAGTTGAAAAGGGCCGTCCTCGCTCCCCCTACGTGGAGGTAGCCCGTGGGACTCGGCGCGAATCTCACCCTTACGTTCGCCATGGCCAACGATTTTAGCCCCTACCACCCCTCCTTCCAGAAAAAAACCGGATCCGATCGAGGTGGGGTCTTGCATCACGTGGAGCAAGGGCTTATCGTCTTATTTTGTGATGTCCAAAAATAAAGGCAAGGACCCGCTGGTGGAGCTCGCCCGTCGGGCCATCGAAGCCTACGTACGGGAAGGGATGGTGATCGAGCCTCCCCAGGATCTCCCCCGGGAGCTGCGGGAACGGCGGGCAGGGGCCTTCGTCTCCCTGAAGAAGGATGGGGAGCTCAGGGGGTGCATCGGGACGTACCTTCCCACACAGCCGGATCTCGCCCTGGAGATCGTCCACAACGCCATCAAGGCGGCCACCGAGGACCCCCGTTTTCCGCCGGTGCGGCCGGAGGAGCTCCCCCGGATCAGGATATCGGTGGACGTCCTGTCACCGCCTGAGCCCTGCACCGAGGCGGATCTCGATCCCAAGAAGTACGGGGTCATCGTGGAGAAAGGGTACCGTGTGGGGCTGCTTCTCCCCGATCTCGAGGGGGTGGATACGGTGGAGGAGCAACTCAGGATCGCAAAGCTCAAGGCCGGGATCCCCCCTGATGAGCCTTGCAAGATCTACCGCTTCACCGTGGAGCGTCACGAGGAATGAGAGTCAGCGTCCATACCCTCGGCTGTCGCGTCAACCATTACGAGTCCCAGCTGATCCGGGAGCTGCTTGAGGGTCTCCCCGGCACCGGGGAGGTACACGTGGTGAACACGTGCACCGTGACCTCCTTGGCGGCCCGCAAATCTCGGAAGCTTATCCGCAAGCTCCGCCGGGAACATCCCCGCGCCTTGATCGTGGCCGTGGGCTGTCGGGCCACCGATGCTCCGGAGGAGCTCCGAGAGGCCGGAGCGGATATCGTCCTCGGCAACAGAGACAAGATCCGCATCCGGGAGGCGGTGGAGGCTTTCCTGCGCGGGGAGTCCCTCCCCAGCGGCCCCTGGGTCCCCCTCTCCGCGGAGAGGATCCAGCGGGACCACAAACATGTCCGGGCCATCCTCAAGGTTCAGGACGGATGCACCGTCGCCTGTACCTTCTGCAAGACCTGGCAGGTGCGGGGACCGCTTCGCAGTAAGCCCCCGGAGGTCGCCCGGGAAGAGGCCGAGTGCCTCGCCGCTTCCGGACATCCGGAGGTCGTGGTAGCCGGGATCAACCTGGCCCAATACGGCCTGGATCTCCCGGGGCAACCGACGCTGGTGGATCTCTTGCATGAGCTCTTGCGGGTGCCGGGGATCAGGATCCGGCTTTCCTCGCTGAATCCAGAAGGGGTTAGCAGGGAACTAATCGGGCTTTTCGCCGAGGAAACACGGCTTTGCCCCTACTTCCATCTGCCCCTTCAGTCCGGCGACGATAGGGTCCTTTCCCGTATGGGCCGCCCTTACACCGTTTCCCTCTACCGAAGCGTGGCCGAGGAGATCCTGGAGCGGGTTCCCAAGGCTACCCTGGGGACGGATGTGATGGTCGGTTTCCCCGGCGAGGATGAGGAGGCCTTCGGGAAAACCTACCGGCTTCTGGAGGAGCTCACACCTTTACGGGTACACATCTTCCGCTTCTCCCCCAGACCAGGGACCCCAGCGGCGGCCCTCCCGGATCAGGTCCCCGAGGCCCTGAAGCGTGAGCGGGAGGCCGCCTTGGAAGAGCTTGCCCAGCGGACCTCCCTGCGGGTCCGGGCCCGGTTCCTGGGGAAGACCCTCTGGGTGGTACTGGAGAGGGTGAGAGAGGGGGCCTGGGAGGGGCACAGCGAGAACTTCATCCCCGTCCGGCTATCCCTGGACGGGGCCGAAAGGGGTACAATTCTTCCCGTGCGCATCACCGAAGTAACACCAGAGCATACCGTGGGGGTGATGGAAGATCGTCAAGGAGTACGAGCTGGACCTCGGGAGCCCTGAGGTGGCCCTGGGGGTTCTGGGACAATACGACCGGAACCTCAGGCTGATCACCAAGGCCTTCCCCCAAGCCCGGATCACCGCCCGGGGTGACCGGGTACGGATCCAAGGGGAGGAAGAGGACGTGGAGCGTCTCCGGCTCCTCTTCGAGAAGCTGGCCGAAGTGGCCCGGCGGAACCACACGCCGAGCCTGGAGGAGGTGCGTTACCTCATCGGCCAGGTGAAGGAGGGAGGGGAGCTGGAGGGTGTGCTCACGGACATCGTGCAGATCACCCACTGGGGGGAGGCCATCCGCCCCAAGACCGAGGGCCAGCGCCGCTACGTCCAGGCCATCCGGGAGAACGACGTGGTCTTCGCCATCGGCCCGGCGGGGACGGGAAAGACGTACCTGGCAGTGGCCTGTGCCATCGATGCCCTGAAGAAGGGGAAGGTAAAGCGGATCGTCCTCACCCGGCCGGCGGTGGAGGCGGGGGAGGAGCTTGGGTTCCTGCCGGGGGACATCCTTCAAAAAGTCCACCCCTATCTCCGGCCGCTTTACGACGCCATCTACGATATGATCCCGGGTGGGGAGTTCGAACAGTGGATGGCCCACGGCAAGATCGAGATCGCTCCCCTGGCCTTCATGCGGGGCCGGACCCTGAACCACGCGTTCGTGATCCTGGACGAGGCCCAGAACACCACCCACACCCAGATGAAGATGTTCCTCACGCGTCTTGGGTTCGGCTCCAAGGCGGTGATCACCGGGGACATCACCCAGGTGGACTTGGTGGGGCGCACCTCGGGCCTCAGGGAGGTGATCGAGATACTCTCCGGGATCCCCGGGATCGCCTTCGTTTATTTGGACCGGCGGGATGTGGTGCGCCACCCCTTGGTGCGGGCGATCATCGAGGCCTATGAGCGATACGAAAGGGGTAAGGGTTCGTCTGCGAAGACTGAAGAGCCTTCCCTGGAGAGATAAGGTTCCCCCGTATGCCGAAGCGGCCATCGCCCTGTTGGGCTTAGCCCTGGTCTCCGTCTTCCGTTGGGACGGGGGATGGGGCCTCAGCCCCTGGCACAGCGCCCTGGGGGCTTTCGCCGCTGGGGGGCTGGCTGGTTATTTCCTGGTCTCCGCCTTGCGCCCTGGGGTGAGGGAACGACGGTTTGCCCTGGCCTTGGTGCTCGGCGCAGCCGCCCTCTCCCGGCTGGCAGGTATGGGATCCCCGTACCTTGGGCTCTGGGGCTTGGCTGCCTCTTTGGGGGCCTTATTCTGCGGGTCCCGTTTCGGGATCCTGATCCTCATTCCCCTAGCGGCCTGGGGTGGACCGGCTCTGGGGGTGGGACCGACCACGGTGGGGCTCTCGACCGGACTCTCCCTGGCAGCCCTGGTGGCTCGGGTCCGCAAGGGCCGTGATCTGCTCCTCGCGGGGGTCATCTCCGGGGGAATCGGGGGCGCGGTGGCAGCGTTCCTCTACCCCCATGCCGGTTGGATGGGGATTCTGAGTGCGGCCCTTTCGGGTCCTTTGGTGGCCATCCTCTCCTGGGCTCTCATCCCCCTGGTGGAGCGGGTCCTGGACCGCACGAGCCCCCTCACCTTGGTGGAGCTACTGGATCCCTCCCATCCCCTCCTGGAGCGGATGCGGCGGGAGGCACCGGGCACCTATTACCACTCCCGCAACGTCTCCGCCCTGGCAGAGGCCGCTGCCAAGGCCATCGGGGCCGATGCCCTGCTGGCGGCGGTGGGTGGGCTCTACCACGATATCGGCAAACTCTTCCGCCCCAACTTCTTCGTGGAGAACCAGGATGGCTCCAACCCCCACGATCAGCTCTCCCCCTCCCTCTCCAAGGTCGTCCTGGCTTCCCACGTGAAGGAGGGCGTGCGGCTGGCCCGGCAATACGGGCTCAAAGGCGATATCATCGCGTTCATCGCCACTCACCACGGCACCTCCGTCATGCGCTATTTCTACGAGAAAGGCGTGGCTCAGGGGCTATCCGAGGACGACTTCCGTTATACGAGCCCTCTTCCCGATACCAAAGAGACGGCCATCGTGATGTTGGCCGATCCCCTGGAGGCCGCGGCCCGGACGGCCCGCAAGGAGGAGCTGGGGGAGCTGGTGGAGCAGGTTGTGGAGGAGCGCCGCCGCGACGGACAGCTCGACCACGCCCCCTTGACCATGGCCGATTTGGCGAAGGTGAAGCACGCCTTCCAGAAGGTCCTCCAGGGGATGGTTCACCAGCGGGTGCCCGATTATCCTCTCTTTCAGGGGCAGTGATGGGAGAGGAAAAAGGGAAGCTCGAGGAGGTAAGGCGCAGGATCGAGGAGCTCCGGGAGCTCATCCGCAAGTACGACTATTACTATTACGTCCTCGATCGCCCTTTGGTCTCCGATGCTGAGTACGACGCCCTCTTCCGGGAGCTCCAGGAGCTCGAGGAGAAATACCCCCAGTTTGTGACCCCCGATTCCCCCACCCAGCGGGTAGGGGCCCCGCCGGCAGAGGAGTTCAAGCAGGTCCGCCATGCGATCCCCATGCTCTCCCTCCAGAACTGCTTCACCGAGGAGGAGTTCCTGGAGTGGGACCGCAGGGTGAAGCGGATGTTGGGGACGGAGAGAGTGGTCTATGTTTGTGAGCCCAAGCTCGACGGGCTGGGAGTGGAGCTCGTGTACGAGAACGGCGTCTTCACCGTGGGCTCCACCCGGGGCGACGGCTACGTGGGCGAGGACGTGACCAACAACCTCAAAACCATAAAGCAGATCCCCCTGCGACTCCTCTCCGACGAGATCCCCCCGCCCAGGCTCCTGGAGGTCCGGGGGGAGGTTTACATGGAGAAGGAGGATTTCAAACGACTCAACGAGGAACGGGCGAAGAAAGGGGAGCCCCTCTTCGCCAACCCCAGGAACGCCGCCGCTGGGTCTTTGAGACAACTGGATCCCTCGGTCACCGCCTCCCGTCCCCTGAAGGCCTTTTTCTATGCCCTGGGACGGATCGAGGGCTACGAGATCAGGACCCAGGAAGAACTTCTCACCACGCTTCCCAAATGGGGTCTTCCGGTGAACCCCCTATGGAGGAAGTGTGAGACGGCCGAGGAGGCCATCGCCTTCTACCACGAGCTCCTGGAGATGCGTGAGGAGCTCCCCTACGAGGCCGATGGGATGGTGGTCAAGGTGAACGACTTCTCCCAACGGGAGGTCCTCGGGGAGATCGCCCGGGCCCCCCGCTGGGCCATCGCCTTCAAGTTCCCCGCAGAACAACGGACCACTCGGGTCCTGGACATCATCGTCCAGGTGGGCCGCACGGGAGTCCTCACCCCGGTGGCGATCCTGGAGCCGGTGGAGGTGGGTGGGGCAACCGTCTCCCGGGCCACCTTGCACAACGAAGATGAGATCCGCCGGAAGGATATCCGCATCGGCGACTGGGTGATAGTGCAGCGGGCTGGGGGCGTTATCCCCGAGATCGTGGCCCCTATCCCCGAGCGCAGGACCGGAGGGGAGAGGGAGTTCCGGATGCCCGACCGGTGTCCTGTGTGCGGGGGGCCGGTGGTTCGGCCGCCTGGGGAGGTAGCACACCGCTGCACCAACATCTCCTGCCCAGCGCGGATAAAGGAGTCCATCCGCCACTTCGCCTCCCGTCGGGCCGCCGACATACAGGGTCTCGGGGAGAAGGTCATTGAGAAGCTGGTGGATTCGGGACTCGTGCGGCGTATCTCCGACCTCTACAGACTCACCAAGGTGGACCTCCTGCGGCTGGAGGGGTTCGCGGACAAATCCGCCGAGAACCTCCTGCGGGAGATCGAGAAATCCAAGGGGATCTCTCTCGCGCGTTTCATCTTCGCCCTGGGGATCCCACACGTGGGGGAGAAGCTGGCGGAGATCCTGGCGGAGAACTTCGACTCCATCGATGATCTTGCCCGGGCCACCGAGGAAGAGCTCATGCGGATCGAGGGGATCGGTCCCGAGGTGGCCCGGAGTATTGTGGATTTCTTCAGGAATCCCGAGAACCGGAGGCTCATCGAGGAACTCAAGGCCGCTGGGCTCAATCCCCGCCGGATCCGTCGGGAGGGTCCCCTCTCCGGGAAGACTTTCGTCTTCACCGGGGCCCTATCCTCCATGACCCGGGAGGAGGCCAAGCGCCTCGTGGAAGAACTGGGAGGGAGGGTAGCCTCTACCGTCTCCCGAAGGGTGGATTACGTGGTCGTGGGTGAGAACCCTGGATCCAAGTATGAGCGGGCCCGGGCCCTCGGCATCCCCACCATCACCGAGGAAGAGTTCCTGAGGATGGTCGGCAGGGCCTCCTGAAACGGGTTCCGCTGGGTTATCGACTGCAGTTCCTATGGCTTAGACATCGCGAATACCTCGAAATGCTCCACCCGTCCGGGGAACTCAAGCAGGAAGTCCCCGTCCTCCCACGCCAGATCCGCGCGATCATCACCCCCACTTCAATACCCCCTGTTGGGATCGGATAGGCATTCCTTTGGAGAAAGGGACCTTGTGGGGATCATTCGATCTAACCCAGGAAGCGGCGGATGGAGGCCGCCTGCACGATCAACTCCCCTAGGGCAGCTCCGTCCCTGGCACCTTCCCGCAGCGCGGAGGCGATCCGGCCCGTTATCTCCTGGTGATCCTCGTCGAATTCGGGGGCGAAGATCCTCAGGGCGACGTCCGCTTCCTCCCGCAGAGGTGATGGCAAGAATCCCAGGTTGTCCACGTTGAGGTAACGGAGGGCATCCCGGACATCATCCTCGAAATTCCGATACACATCCCGTAAAAAGTTCAAATCCTCCCTGTTCAGGGCACTGAGGCCCAGGAGCTCAGGGGGCATACCCAGGGAGTACATGGCGGCACAGAACTTGATCGCCCGGGGGAGATGGATGTTGTGTCCGTCGAGTTCCCGGGAATAGCCGAAGAGCCCGACGTGAAGCTTCCTCGCCCGCCGCTGGGGGACGTAACGGGCGAGCTCGTTGACCAACGGCGCCACCTCCCACACACATGCAGCGTAGCGGGCCGAGACCTTATCGATGATCTCGAGGCATCTTCCCTCGTCCACTTCTTCCGGCCTTCCACGTCGGGACCCGTTCAAACGCCGGATGGCTTCCCGCACCTCCTCCTGGGGATGATCGTATTTGAAGGCGGACTGAACTGTGAACGTCTGCACCGAGGGGTATTCGGCCAGCGTCTCCTCCGCCCTCCGCGGGGAGAAGTTCCCCCGGAAGGGAGCGGAACCCACCCCCAGGATAGGGAGTAGTTCCACGCCGATACGCTTCTCTAAGCGCCCTAGCCTCGCCAGGGCGATCTTGACGAGGAGGACAGCGCTCACCAGGCCGTAGTTCAAGGCCGGATCGCTGCGGGCAAGGAATACGCGCTGGTAGTCCACATCCTTGTCTAGGAGGTATTCCTCCACGATGCGGTCGGCGGAGAGCAGATGCTCCCTGTCCTCGATAAGGGGGATGACGTTGATCCCCTCCGGCCGGAAATCCCCGACCCACTCCCTGACAGTGATGTCGAAACAGCGCTGGCGTTCCTTTCCCCCGACGAACTCTCGGTAATAGTGGTAAACGCGGTTCAGTTCTGCCGCGCTGGTCGTCATGGGGAGGATGACCTCGAAGATGGGAGCCGGGCCGTCCTCGCCGTAGAAGGCGCGAGCGGCGTCGTAGGAGCGGGGGATGCTCTCCAGGGTCTCCAGAAGGACCTTCGCCTCCGCCCGCTCCACCCGGGGGTTGGGTACCCTCAGGGTGAGGAAGAGGTCCTCACCCAAACGGCGTTCCCGAAAGAAGTGTCCGTAGCGGGCGAGGAGCTTTTTCACCACGAAGTTGTCGACCTCTTTACCCTCGTAATCCCACATTTGCTCGGTGCAGCCGAGGTGGGAATAGGCGTAATAGGCCTCTTTGATCTCCGCCTCGCCCTGGAGCACAGGGTGATCTGCGAAGAATGGCGCCCGGACGTTATCCGGGTGTTGGGTGCTCATACACCTGGGAACCTCCATCGCTTCCTCCCCGACGCAACGTCGCGGATCTTATCCGCTCTGTGATCCCCCGCCAAATACTCCGTGGTCGGGATTCCTCACAGGGCAAGGTGCACCCCGATGATCTTCATCGAAACGCGATGCAGGGGAAGGAAGCCCGCCCGCGCCAGCTCCGGGGAGGGAAGGGAGGCCTCGTCGGGCTTGTCCGTGAGGCCGAAGAGGAGGACACCGTTCCCTTTCAGAAAACGGCAGAGATCGACCACCTCGCGGGTGAGGACGATCTCCTCGGCGAGAAGCCTCTTCTCCCCCACCTCGTCGGGGAGGTGGTCCATCCGCTTCACCGTCTCCTCGTACTCCCGGTGGCGGAAGCTCTTGAAGGGAGTGGGATCGTCCCGTTTGAAGCCAGCGTAGACCTCCCGATGGATCGGGGCCAACTCCTTGGGAACGCCTCTCCGATCGCAGGCCTCGATGAAGTCGGCAAAGGAGCGGAGGCGTCGCGCCTTCAGGTCCTCGAGGAGCTCGGAGAAGCCGTACACCCCTCCCGCGACCATGAGACAGATGTAGGCGAGGTAGTCCTGGTTGTCGGCGGTGAAGTGGTGATAGAGGGGGCGGTTGAGCTCGTCGTAAACGCTCCGGAACGCCTCCTCGGCGAAGGCATCGCCGAGGGCCTCCTCCACGGTGCGCTGCACCGCCGCCACCCGGGCGGAGTCGACGACGTGGGAGTTCCGTCCCCGGGCCCCGAAGGCCGTCTTGTCGAGGTCCACGATCGCCGCGGTGCCCTCGTCCAAAGGGAATCCCTCCCGCTCGAGGTGCTCGAGGAAGTCGGCCAGCGCCCCCCAGCGGTTGGCGTACATCACCCCGCTCTCTATCTCCACCTTTCTCGGCTCGCCCGGGTCCTCGGCGGCGATGAACCCCCGGATGGGGAGGTGTTGCCCGAGGTTGGCGATGGTGAGGCCATCGTTCCTCTTCGTGTCGCCGATGTAAATGAGGCGCCTGAGGGGCGCCCTCGTGCGCAGGGCCTGGGCCTGACGCAGAAGGTGCAGTACGACCGCCGCGTAGGCCGGCTCCGCCTTGCGCGGGATGTGCCTCTCCTCGAGGCCGAGCTCCTCTCGGATCCGGCTCAGGCCCCGGAGCCGCTTATCTTGGGGTTCGAGCCTGCGGAAGGCGACGAGATCTCCGAAGAGCTCGTGAAGTGTCCCCCGCGGGAGCATTTTGTCTTCCATCAGCTCACGTACCCCTGGGCCACGAGGAGCTCGGCGTTGAGGATCGCCCCTCCCGCCGCCCCGCGCACGGTGTTGTGCCCGAGGATCTCCATCTTGTAGTCGAGGAGCGGGCACTTCCGCACCCGTCCGACCACCACGCTCATCCCGCCCCCCTCCTCACGGTCCAGGCGGGGCTGGGGGCGGTCCGGCTCCCTCCGCACCACGATCGGCCGGGGTGGAGCACTGGGGAGCCCGAGCTCCTGGGGGAGGGAGCGGAAGCCCTCCAGGGCCGCCAGGACCTCCTCCAAAGCCGCCTCCCTCCCGAGCTTCACCGAGACAGCCTCGAGGTGCCCGTCCCGCGTGGCCACGCGGTGGCATTGGGCGCTTATCGTCACCCCCGCCTCCGCGATGCCCTCCTGTGTGAGCTCTCCCCAGATCTTCCGAGGCTCCCGCTCCAGCTTCTCCTCCTCGCCGGCGATGTAGGGGATGACGTTGTCGAGGATCGAAAGGGACGGGACGCCCGGATACCCCGCCCCGGAGAGGGCCTGCATGGTGACCACGCTGATCGCCTTTATCCCGAACGCCCGCCGCAGGGGCTCCAGGGCCAGGACGAGCTGGGCTGTGGAGCAGTTGGCGCAGGTGACGATGAACCCCTCCCAGGCGCGCCTTCGCCGCTGGACCTCGATGAGCGCGAGGTGCCCGGGGTTCACCTCCGGGACGAGGAGGGGCACGTCGGGGTCGTAGCGATGGCTCCTGGCGTTGGAGGAGACGACGTAGCCCGCCGCGGCGAACTCCTCCTCGATGGGGCCCGCCTCCTCGGCCGGGAGGGCGGAGAAGACGATCCTGCAAGGAAGGTTTGGCTCGCACCTCCTCACGGTCATCTCCTCCACCGCCTCTGGCATCTCCCCGGGGGCCACCCACTGGCACGCCTCCCGATAGGTCCTCCCCGCCGAACGCTCCGAGGCCGCGAGGGCGGTGATCTCGAACCAAGGGTGATCGGAGAGCAGCCGTACGAACTGCTGCCCCACCATGCCGGTCGCCCCGAGGATCCCCACGGGAATCTTCTCCATCCTCTCCCCCTTCCCTCACCTCTCGGCCAACCTGACGATGTCGGCGAGCACCCCGGCGGCGGTGCAGACCGGGCCGGCCCCGGGGCCGCTGATCACGAGCGGGTGCTCCCTGTAGCGCCGGGACCAGAAGACGATGACGTTCTCCGGCCCCCTCGCCGCCCCCAACGGGCTCTCCCCCTCCACCTCCGCGAGGCCCACCACACAGCCCTGGGGCGAGACCTCGGCCACGTAGCGGAGCTTTT
>CAYTCK010000023.1:0-15220 GCA_964436445.1 uncultured Thermotogaceae bacterium
ATTTATATACCGATTTTCGGCACACCTCGATCGGGTAGGCGGAATTTATACCATTGGCTTGTGGAGAAACAGGGAGCCATTTATAAATCTTGGGTCATGGCGCGGGAAGCTTGTGGCGCGTTGCGTATCGGGGACGAGGGGCGTAGGGTGACCCTCGCCGGTTGGGTCCACCGGGTGCGGGACCTCGGCGGGATCACGTTCGTGGACCTGCGGGACGCAAGCGGCTTGGTGCAGCTCGTCTTCCGCGATATCCCCGAGGCCCACGATCTCTCCCTCGAGGACGTGATCCGGATCACTGGGACCGTGCGCCGCCGCGAGTCC
The DNA here is from genome assembly GCA_964436445.1 of uncultured Thermotogaceae bacterium. Taxonomy (GTDB): domain Bacteria; phylum Bipolaricaulota; class Bipolaricaulia; order Bipolaricaulales; family Bipolaricaulaceae; genus CAYTCK01. Next base: position 322 of record CAYTCK010000023.1, read on the forward strand.
CCCAACCCCAAGCTCCCCACGGGCGAGATCGAGGTAGTGGTGGAGGAGTTGGAGGTATTGTCCAAATCAAAGCCCCTTCCCTTCCCCGTGGATACGGAGGATCCCCGGGCTAGCGAGGAGACGCGGCTTCGCTTCCGGTTCCTCGATCTGCGCCGGGAGCGGATGCAACGGAACTTGCGCCTGCGCCATAAGGTGTCGCTGGCTATCCGTAACTACCTCTCAGAGCGGGGGTTCATCGAGGTGGAGACCCCCTACCTCACCCGTTCCACCCCCGAGGGGGCCCGGGACTTCCTCGTCCCGTCACGCTTGGAGCCGGGGAAGTTCTATGCGCTGCCCCAGTCCCCCCAGCTCTTCAAGCAGACCCTTGTTATCTCCGGCGTGGAGCGCTACTTCCAGATCGTCCGCTGTTTCCGCGACGAGGACCTCCGCGCCGACCGCCAACCAGAGTTCACCCAGCTGGACTTGGAGATGGGGTTCCTGGAGGACCCCGAAGAGCTCTTCGAGCTCATCGAGGGCCTGGTGGTGCACGTCTTCCGCGAGGCGATCGGGGTGGAACTCGCGCTTCCCTTCCCCCGCATCCCTTACGCCGAGGCGATGCTCCGTTACGGGACCGACAAGCCGGATCTCCGCTTCGGGATGGAGATCGCCGACGTGACCGAACTCTTCCGGAACTGTGGGTTCAGGGTGTTCGCCGACGCGGTGGGGCGGGGGGAGGTCGTCCGGGCCCTCCCTGTTCCCGGGGCCGCAGGGAAGTCCCGCTCGGAGCTGAAGAGGCTCGAGGAGAGGGCTGTGGAGCTCGGGCTGGGCGGACTCGCCTGGGCGAGGTTCGCCTCCGGGGAGGTGAACTCCCCCATCGCGAAGTTCGTGGGGGAAGAGATTCTGCGGCGGGCCGCTGTGGAAGCCGGTGTCAGGGACGGGGATCTCCTCATCCTGGCCGCTGGGCCCGCCGAGGTGGTGGCCGAGGCGTTGGGGATCCTACGGGTGGAGCTCGCCCGGGAGCTCGGGCTCGTCCCAGAGGACTCCTGGGCCCTCTGTTGGATCGTGGATTTTCCCCTCTTCAAGCTGGACGAGGAGGGTAGGATCGCCTCAGAGCACCATCCGTTCACCTCTCCCCATCCCGACGATATCCCGCTCCTTGAGTCCGACCCCCTGAAGGTCCGGGCGCGCTCCTACGACCTCGTGATAAACGGCGTGGAGATCGCTTCCGGCTCCATCAGGATCCACCGCCGCGACCTCCAGGAGCGGATCTTCAAGCTATTGGGGCTCTCGGAGGAGGAAGCCCGGGAGAAGTTCGGGTTCCTGTTGCGGGCGCTGGAGTACGGGGCGCCGCCCCACGGCGGGATCGCCTTCGGGTTGGACCGGCTGGTGATGATGTTGGCCGGGGAGACCTCCATCCGGGAGGTGATCGCCTTCCCCAAGACGGCAACCGGCTCATGTCCCCTCACCGGTGCCCCCGCGCCGGTCACCGAGGAACAGCTCCGCGAGCTCCACCTGCGGATCGAGGGAAACTGAGGGATGAAGGTCGCCATCGCCCAGCTGGATCCCACGGTCGGGGATTTCCCCGGGAACGTGGGGAAGGCCGAGGGGATCCTGAAGGAAGCTCGCAGGAAAGGTGTGAAGCTCGTCGTTTTCCCCGAGCTTTATCTCCTGGGTTATCCGCCGCGGGATCTCCTCCTGCGTCCCGATTTCCTCCGGGAGGCCGAAAAGGCGTTTGCCCGTTTCCGGCGGGTCAGCCGGGGGATAAGCGTCGTGGTGGGACATATCCTCCTGGGGGAGGAGGTGGAAGCCAACCGGGCCGATCCCTCGGCCCAGGCCTTCGGTACCGGCAGAGCGCTGTACAACACAGCTTTCCTCCTCGATGATGGTGAGATCGTGGGGTATCAGGCCAAGGGGAGGCTCCCCTCCTTCGATGTCTTCGAGGAAGAACGGTATTTCACCCCGGCGCGGGAGGTCCGCCTCCTGGATTGGAGGGGTCTCCGGTTGGGGATCTCTGTCTGTGAGGACTTCTGGTATCGGGAAGGGGTGATCGCGGAACAGATAGGGGCTGGGGCCGATCTCCTCGTCAACGTCTCTGCCTCCCCGTACTTCCGGGGGAAGCCCACCATCCGCTGGGGATTAGGTAGGGATTGGGTTCGTCGCGGAAGGGTGCCCTTGATCTACGCGAACCTCGTGGGGGGACAGGATGAGATCATCTTCGACGGGAACTCCTTCGTTTTGCGTCCAGACGGTGCCTTCCTCCTCAGGGCACCGGCCTTCGTCGAAGGGCTCTTCGTCTGTGATCTCGCCGGGGAGCCGGTGAAAGAGCCCGCGGAGGCGGGGATAGAGGATATCCATGCGGCTCTTGTGCTCGGAATACGTGATTACTTCCGAAAAAACGGACTCAAAGGGGCAGTAATAGGTATCTCCGGGGGGATAGATTCGGCGGTGGTCTCCTCCCTGGCCGTGGAGGCCCTGGGGCGGGAACGGGTGCGTTTGGTCTTCCTCCCCGGTCCCTATACTTCGGAGCTCTCTCGAGAGGGGGCGAGTGCCGTGGCCCGAGCCCTGGGGATCACGCTGGATGTGGTGCCCATAGGGGGAATCGTCTCCGAGCTCGCCGAGCTCCTCTCTCACCACATCGACACTGTGGGGGTGGTAGCGGAGAACATCCAGGCCCGGGTCCGGGGCCTGATCCTCATGGCCTTCGCCAACGCCACGGGGTATGCCGTTCTCTGTCCAGGAAACAAGGCGGAGATCGCCATGGGCTACAACACCCTCTACGGCGATACCGTGGGGGCCCTGGCCCCCATCGGTGACCTGCTGAAGGAGGAGGTGTACGAGCTGGCCCGCTACATCAATCGGCGGGCCGGGAAAGAGATCATCCCCGCCTTTGTCCAGGAGCGTCCCCCCAGCGCTGAGCTCCGGCCGGATCAGACCGACGAGCAGGACATCCCCCCCTACAGGATCCTCGATCCCCTGCTGCGAGAGCTTCTGGTGCACAACGTCCCTTTGGGGAAGCTGGAGGCAGACTTCGGGGCCGAGGTCGTGAGGGAGGTGTTGAGGCGCCTGCGGCGCAGCGAATACAAGCGAAAGCAGCTCCCTCCTGTCCTCAAGGTATCCCCGAAGGCCTTTGGGATCGGGCGCCGTTATCCCCTGACGAACCTCTTCGAGGGTTGAAGCTTCAGAGCTTTCCTTCCCTCTTGGCGGAGCGGAGGAAGGCTGGGACGTCGTAGTTGTTGTTCCGGGGGTAACTGCGCTCCAACTTCCGGAGGACCCCCTCTTCCTCGGAGAGGAGCTTCTCCTCCTCGCCTTCGGCCTCGGAGGAAAAACCCGTGGCCACCACGGTGACCCGGACCCGCTGTAGGCCATCCTTGATCACCGCTCCCACGAAGATGTCCGCCTTGTCGGCCAGGGCCTCCCGGACCACCTCGGTGGCCTCCCGCACCTCGTCCAGGGCCAGATCCTCCCCGCCCATGACGTTGACGATGGCCTTCTTGGCGCCGCGCATGGAGCAATCGAGGAGCGGAGAGGTGACCGCCTTGCGGGCCGCTTCCCGGGAGCGGTTCTCCCCTTCCGCCTCGCCGATCCCCATCAAGGCGGTGCCGGCATCCCGCAACACAGACTCCACATCGGCGAAATCCAGGTTGATGAGCCCCGGGACCGTAATCACCTCGGTGATCCCCTGAACCCCCTGCTTCAACACCTCGTCCGCGAGCTCGAAGGCCCGGGTTATGGGCATGTCCGGGGGAGCGATCCGCAGGAGCCGTTCGTTGGCCACGGTGATCAAGGCGTCCACGTGTTGCGAGAGGCGGGAGATCCCCTCCTCGGCTCGTTTCATCCGCGGCGTCCCCTCGAAGAGGAAGGGCTTGGTGACGATGGCCACCGTGAGGATACCCATGTTCTTGGCGATCTCGGCGATCACCGGGCTGGCCCCGGTGCCGGTACCCCCGCCCATCCCGGCGGTGATGAAGACCATGTCGAGCCCCTGCAGGATATCGGCTATCTCCTCCTTGGACTCCTCGGCGGCCATCCGCCCCACCTCCGGGTCTCCACCGGCCCCCAGGCCGCCGGTGAGCTTCACCCCTATCTGTAGCTTGCGGTGGGCCTGGATGGTGGTGAGTACTTGGGCATCGGTGTTCACCGCCACGAACTCCACGCCCTCGATCCCGGCCCGCATCATCCGGTTGACGGCGTTCCCCCCACCACCCCCCACCCCTATAACCATGATCCGCGCCGGGCTTTGGCCCAGTATCTCCTCACTCATAGACTTCACCCCAGGCGAACTTCCGCAGCCACCGCATCAGGCGCGCCAGGAAACCGACGCGTTTCCTTTCCACCACTTCCTTGGTGAAATCCTTGGAGTCCACAGCGTATTTGACGAGACCGATGACGGTGGCGTAGATAGGGGACTCCACGATGTCCCGGAGGCCGTGGATCCCTTGGGGTATCTGGCCCCGACGGGCGGGGAGGCCATAACGCCGCTGAGCGAACTCCACGATGCCATCCAGGAGGGCCGTGCCACCGGTGAGGACGATGCCGCCCGGGACTAGGTCTTTGTAACCGGCGTCTTCCACCTCTTGCATCGCCAGGTCCAGGATCTCCTCCACCCGGGGTTCGATGATCTTGGCCAAGCGCTTCCGGGAGACGAGTTTCATCCCGTCGCCGCCGATGGTGGCGATCTCGATCTTCTCGTCATCCCCCACAGCATCCACGAGGCACGTACCGTACTCCTTCTTGATGCGCTCCGCCTCCTCGATAGGCGTCTGCAGGCCTACGGTGATATCGTTGGTGATGTGTTGGCCAGCGATGGGGATTACCTTGGAGAACCAGATATCGCCGCCGCGGTAAACCGAAATGTCGGTGGTGCCCCCGCCGATATCCAACAGCACCACCCCCAACTCCTTCTCCGCCGAGGAGAGGACCGCCAGCGAGGAGGCCAGGGGCTGAAGCACTATCTGCTCGATCCTTATCCCCAAGGAACGGATACAACGGGTCAGGTTCCGCACTGCAGTGACCGAGCCCAGCACGATGTGCACATCGGCCTCCAAACGGGTCCCCGTCATCCCTACCGGATCGGTGATGCCCTCCTGGCCGTCCACGATGAACTGCCGGGGGATAACGTGGATGAGCTCCATGTCCGGGGGCATGGGGATCGTCTTGGCGGCCTCGATCACCCGTTTCACATCCTCGGCCCGGATGATGCGGTCCGGATGGGTGATGGAGACGGTGCCCGTAGTGTTCAGGGACCGGATATGCTTGCCGGCGATCCCCACATACACGGACCGAACTTTCAGGTCCGCCATGTTCTCTGCTTCCTCAATGGCCTTGCGGATCGACTGTATGGTCTTCCCGATGTCTACGACCACACCCTTCTCCAGGCCTCGGGAGGGGGCGACGCCCATGCCCACGATCTCGATCTCCGAGTCCTCCACATGGGCCACCAACGCCGCCACCTTGGTGGTGCCCACATCCAGCCCCACAACGATCCTGCTCCTGCGGCGCACCCTTTACCCCCCTCCCCTCCCTCGGGGCACAAGGATCAGCTCCTGCCCCCAGCGACAGTCGATCTCCCCGAAGGGCTTGAGATCAGGCCTGTGGGCCAGGAACTCTTCCAGGAGTGGCAAGATCCCAGGCACTCTGGAGGGCGGCCCGCAGTGAACGCTCAGCTCCCCGTCCCCGGAACGGAGGATGACATCGTCGGCCGCCGAGAAATCGAGGTAGGGGAAAGCGGAAAGACAGCGTGGATAGTGCGAATAAACCCGCAGGACATAAGCCACCTCCCGGGGTACCCGTCCACGGATGGCTTCCACGCCCTCCGCTACCGGCGGTAAAGCATCCGTTGGCCCCAGGATTAAACCATCAGCGTCGATCCAGAATACTTTTCCCCCCTCGAGTCGCACCCGCCCCACCGGCTTCCTCTCCGCAATTTCAACTTCAACAATTCCACGAAAGAAGGAGCGGCGCAAGTGGACATCCGCAACCCATGGTTCTTCCTCGATCCGCTCCTTCGCCCCCGCATAATCCAGACGGAACATGTTAGCCCCGGGGGAGAATCCCGTCAAGTTTTTCACCCACTGGGGTGATAAATGATACACACCGGTGACACGGATGTCCTTCAGGGCCACAGCCCCGCTCCAGCGCAGGGCCGTGAGGAGGCAGAGGAACAGCACGGTCGCCAGGGAAAGCCAACGGATGGTTTCACGGAGCACGGTGCGAGGATAGCGGGGAAAGACTGGGAGGCCAACGGGCTAAGTCCAGACCAGCTCCACCTCCGGTTCCAGTTGGACCCCAAAGAGTCTCCGTACCCTTTCCCAGGCGATCTCCATCAGAGCCAGGACCTCCCAAGCCTTGGCCCGGCCCAGGTTGCAGATGAAGTTGGCGTGTTTCCGAGAGATCATCGCATCCCCCACCCGCTTTCCTTTGAGCCCGGCTTTGTCCAGAAGCCAGCCGGCTGGGGGAGCATCGGGAGGGTTACGGAAGACGCAGCCAGCTGAGGGAAGGGAAAGGGGTTGGGTGGAGCGTCGGTGGGCGATGAGCTTCCTCGGGTCGGGGCCTTCTTTTCGGGGGAGGAGGCCCGCCGCCAGGACAACGAGGCCCCGACGACGCAGGGCCGAATCGCGGTAAGTGAAACCGCATTCCCCCCGGTCCAGGACAAGGGCGTGGCCGGAACGATCCAGGGCTTCGACCCAGACCACCGCTTCCCCGATGGTCCCCGCCCGGGTTCCGGCGTTCATAGCAAGGGCCCCGCCCAGGGTGCCCGGGATCCCGGCCAGGGACGGAAGTCCCAGGGGCACCAAGGTCCCGAGTGAAACGCCGGCCTCGGCTTCGATCGTCCCCTCCCCGACCGTCAGGCCCTTCAAGGCGGTGGTGGCGATGACCAGACCGGGGAAGCCCGTGTCGGGGAAGAGGAGGTTCGAACCCCTGCCGATCACCTTCCAAGGGATCCCGGCCCGACGCGCACGCCTGATGGCCTCCCGTAGCGCTTCCCGGGATGGGGGTACGTAAAAACACCAAGCAGGTCCTCCCACCCCCATGGTGGTGTGCCGCCACAGCGGCTCCCCGGAACGGCACTCCCCGGGAAGGCCCGCTAAGAGCTGCCCAGCAAACCCGGGATCGCTCGCGTGAAACGCCATATGTCCCCGGCCCCGAAGCCCACCAGGATATCACCGGGCCGGGCCCTCTCTAGGAGCGCCATCAGGGCCGTGTTCTTGTCAGGGATGTAGAGAGCCCTCCCCCCGGCGGACCTGGCGGCCGCGGCCACCTCCTCCCCGGAGATCCCGGGGAGCCGTTCCTCGAAGGCCCCGTAGATCCCTGTGACCACCGCGAGATCCGCCCAGGACAACGCCTCCCCCAGTTCCTGGGCTAGACGGGCCGTACGGCTGAAGCGGTGCGGTTGGAACAGGGCGAGGATCCTCCTTCCGGGCCATCCCCTCCGCAGCCCCCGGATCCCCGCCCGGATTTCCCTGGGGTGATGGGCGTAGTCGTCCACCACCAAATAGCCATTCTCCTCCACGATCTCCAACCGTCTTTTCGGGAGAGGGAATCCCTTGGCCCGGGCTAACATCTCCTGAAAAGGGAGGCCCAAGATGTATCCCACCGTCAGGGCCGCTAAGGCGTTCGCCACGTTGTGGTCCCCGAAGGCTGGGATCTCCGCCCACCCCACGGTCCTCCCCCGCAGGAGCACCTGGAAGCCCGTCTCCCTCCCGGCTGGAGTGATGGCTACAGCCCGCACATCAGCCTCAGGTCCCAGGCCGTAAGTGATCGCCTTCTCCCGGGAAAGCTTTCCCAACAGGTCCCTGGCCCCGGGATCATCGTAACAGAGGACCACCCTACGTGCCCTTAGCGCGAGCTCCAAAAAAGACCTTTTCAGGCATTGGAAGTCCCCGTAAGTATCGAGGTGGTCGGCGTCTACATTGGTGATCACCACGATCTCCGGCTCCAGGTGGCGGAAGAGGCCGTCGGACTCATCCACCTCGGCAACGAACCAAGAGGAGGAACCCCATTGGGCACGGTCCCAGCCCTGGACCCTTGCCCCTAAGTACCGGCCGGCCCCCAGGGGGGAGAGGAGGTAGGAGGTCCAGGTGGCGGTGGTGGTCTTGCCGTGAGTGCCGCACACGGCGATGAGTCTTTTCCCCTGCAGTAGATCCCGTAGGGCGATGAGCCTCGGGAGGACAGGGATGCCCCGCCTCCGTGCCTCCGATAACTCGGGATTCCAGGGTGGGATGGCGGAGGAGTAGACCACGACTTCGGCATCCGCTACGTTCTCCGGCCGGTGGCCCCCGAACACCTCGGCCCCGGAGTCCCGGAGCCCCTCCAGGGCCTCGGGGCGGATATCTGAGCCCGAGACGGACAGACCCTGGGCGAGGAGGAGTTCCGCCAGGGCCGACATCCCCTCTCCACCGATTCCGATCAGGTGAACACGGGTTCCGGACAGCACCTTCCCCCCTCCAACACAACGAGCAGTTCCCGGGCCACCGCCCAAGCAGCATCTGGGCGTCCCGCCTCCGCTGCTGCTGTGGCCATCCGCTTTAGCTTTCCTACATCCTCCCACAGCGATGCCACCGTCTCTCCCAACCTCGCCCCCAAGTCCCGGCCCTCCCGGAGGACCAGGGCGGCGTCCCGGGCCGCCATCCGGGCGGCATTGATCACCTGGTGTCCCCCAGCGGCCCTCCCCCAGGGCACGAGGATCGAGGGCCGCCCCAGGGCGCTGAGCTCCGCCAGAGTGGAAGCCCCGGCCCGGGAAACCACCAGACGGCTGAGGGAGAGCACCTCCCCGATACGAGCGAAGAAACGCGCTACCCGGACTCGCTTTATCCCCGCTCGCCTGAGCTCGGCCTTCAGGGCGGAGGGTTCGGCAGCGCGGCCGGTGGCGATGCAGAGCACAGGGTCCAGACGGGCCAGCCTGCGGGCCGCCACACGGATCGCATCCATGAGGACCCGTGAACCCAGGGAACCTCCGAGCACCGTGAGGTAGGGTTCGTCACCCCGGTACGGCCGCGCCGCCGCCAGGATTTCCCTGCGTACAGGCGTCCCGACCACCAGAGCTCGGGCGGGATCCGGGACTTCCCTCAGGGTCTCGGGGAAGGAAAGGAGGACACGTTGGGCAAAGCGGGAGAGGAGCCTGTTCGCGAGTCCCAGGGAGGCGTTCTGTTCGTGGATGACAAGCGGGATCCCCAGGGAATGGGCGGCCATTCCCGGGGCGAAGGAGGTATATCCCCCCATCCCTAGGACTAGATCGGGCTGCAGTTCCCGCAGGAGTCCTTTGGCCCGGCGTACCTCCGCCGGCACCAGAGAGAGGTTCCGCAAGGCAACGAGGGGATTTCCCCGGGGGACGCCGTGGGAGGGGAAAGGGAGGAAAGCGATCCCTGGTCGGGAGGCAACGAGCCTCTCCTCGAGCTTCCCCGGCCTCCCCAACCAAAAGACATCCACACTGTCCGCCAGCTCCCACAGGGCCTCCACCACGGCCAGGGCCGGATAGACGTGCCCCCCGGATCCCCCAGCGGTGATGAGGACCCTCACGCTTCGGCCCTCCTCGCCACGCCCAGAAGCAGGCCCACCCCTCCCAGGGAAACGAGGAGCGAACTCCCCCCGTAGGAGATGAAGGGCAGGGTGAGACCCGTTACCGGAAACACCCCCACCACCACTCCGAGGTTGAGGAGCGCCTGAAAGCCGAAGAGGAAGGAAACCCCCAGGGCATAGAGGGTCCCCAGCCGGTCCGGGGCCGCTGCTGCGATGCGTAGCCCAACGAGCACCAACGACACCAGAAGAGCGATCACCAACAGTGCTCCCAGGAAGCCGCTCTCCTCTCCCACCACCGCGAAGATGAAATCGTTATGAGCCGAGGGGAGGTAAAAGAGCTTCGCCCGGGAGGCCCCAAGCCCCCTTCCGAAGATCCCCCCGGCCCCCAAGGCCAGGAGGGACTGCCATACCTGGTATCCGTAACTATCCCTGAAAGAAGCGGGATCGAGGAAGGCCAGCAGGCGGCCTAGCCGATACGGCGCTGCTACCAGGGCTACCCCGGCCAAGGGGAGGGATCCGAGGACCGTGGCCCCCAAGTGCCTCACCTGAGCCCCTCCCACCCAAAGGAGGAAGAAGGTCAACGCCCCGTACAGCACGAACATCCCGAAATCCGGCTGGGAGATGAGGACCAGGCCGAAGATCCCCAATACCACCAGGTGGGGAAGGATCCCCTCACGGAAACCCTCCATGGCCTCCCCCCGCCGTACAATGGAGGCCCCAAGGTACAAAAGGAGCGCCAGTTTTCCGAGCTCTGAAGGCTGCAGGGTGAAAGGCCCCAGGGCCAACCAGCGCCCCCCCACTCCGATCCCCGGGAAGTAAGTCAACAGCAGGAGGATCAATGTCCCCAAGAGAAAAAGGGGCGAGAGCTCTCCCAGGAGATGGTAGTCTACAGACCACATGAAAAAGAGAAGCAGTATCCCCAAACCCACTCCCACCAGCTGACGCTTCAGGAGCGCTGAGGGGTCCCCGTAACGCCGCAGGGCCAAAGGGAAGGTAGCGGAATAGACGAAAAGCAAACCCCAAAGCACCAAGGCCATTGTCAAAAGGATCAAAAATCCCTCCCTTCGCCCCAACATCGCCCGGCGTTCCCCAGTGTGGACCAGAGCTTCCGTGAAAAGGATTACCTGTGGGGCCATAAGGACTCCTATGGGTTAGGAGTTCTTCTCCTGCCCGTCACCACTAGAAGAGAAGTTTTGCCCTTGGGAACGGGAAAGCTGTCCGAAAGCTTCCCGGAAAGCGCGGCCTCGGTGGGAGAAGTCATCGAACTGATCGAAGGAAGAACAAGCCGGGGAGAGAAGGACCCAATCCCCGGGGCCCGGAGGTGAGTAGGCGGCCCGCAGGGCGTTCAGAGGGTTCGTCGCCAGGGTGAAGGGGATCCCCCAAGTCTCGAGCATACGGGCGAAGAATTCCTGGGATTCCCCTATGAGGACGCAGTGGATGACCTTTTCCAGCAGGGGATCCCGCAGCACCTCGTACCCGGCTCCTTTGTGACGGCCGCCCAGGATCAGCGTACCCCGACCCTCAAGAGCTCGCAGGGCAGCGGCGGTGGCGTGAGCATTGGTGGCTTTGGAGTCGTCTATGAAGGGAACACCCCGGTAGTTTCCCACCGGTTCCAAACGATGGGGCTGGCGCATGGCCGGTTCCAGGACTTCCCAGGGGGGAGGGGTGATCCCGGGGACAAGAGCCCGTGCCCCGCCCCAAGCCGCTCGGATGTCCTGAACGAGGTGGGCGGGGAGGTGCTGCGCCTGGGGCCAGGGGAGCTCGACATCCTCGATGGGGAGCACCCTCCCTCTCGGGGAGAGCTTTCCCAGGAGCTCACGAGGAAGGAGGGCCACGTCCCTTTGGTTTTGGTTGCGCAGCACCTTGGCCTTGGCGGCGAAGTAGGCTCCCAGGGAACCGTGGTGGTCCAGGTGGTCCGGAGCGAAATTCAACCACACTGCTACATGGGGATGGAAGGAATGTGTGTGCTCGAGCTGGTAGGAGCTCACCTCCAGCACCCATATCCCCCCTTCGACCTCCCCGACCGTCCCGATGGCCGGCCGTCCGATGTTCCCCGCCACCACCGCCCTCTCTCCGGCTGCAGAGAGGATCGCACCCAGCAGGGCTGTGGTGGTGGTCTTCCCGTTGGTGCCAGTGATCGCTGCGATCCTCCTCGGGGAGGCCAAAGTGAAAGCGAGTTCCACCTCCGACCAGACCGGTATCCCCCTCCGGTGAGCTTCCATCAGGATCGGGTTCCGGGGGGATACACCCGGGCTTGGAACAAGGAGATCTGTTTCCAAAGCCGCTGTAGTGTGCCCCCCTTCCTCCCACTGCACCCCCAGTCGCTCCAGAAGCCCCTTTTCCTCCCTGCGCAAGGGACGCACCTCGGAGAGGAAAACCCGGAACCCCCAGCTGGAAAGGGCCTCCACCACGGCCCTTCCCGTGCGACCGAGCCCCAGTACCGAGACCCGCCGGAAGGGCAACTCTCGCCTCACAGCCACACCCTAGTCCGGGTCCGCACATCGTTCCAGGGCCCATGATCCCCGCTTGTGTCCCCATTGTCCCCGGATGGGGCCGGAGCTATAATCCCAGTGAGGCGTTGTCATGAGGGAAGCAGAAGTGAAGGCACTTTTCATCGACCCGGTGAATCGCACACCGGTGGTAGTGCTGAAGGATATGCATTCCTCGAAGATCGTCCCCATTTGGATCGGAGAGACCGAGGCCTTCTCCATCGCCACCGAGCTTCAGGGGCAGAAGTTCGCCCGCCCCTTGAGCCACGACCTTATGAAGTCCATCATGGAGGCCGTGGGAGCGAAGCTGGAAAAGGTGGTGATCAACGACCTGCGGGATAACGTTTACATCGCCACCGTTTACATCAAGACCGCCGCTGGGGAGATCCGGGAGCTGGACGCCCGGCCCTCGGATTCCATCGCCCTGGCGTTGCGCATGCATTCCCCCATCTACATCGCTGACCATGTGTTCGACAAATCCGCCATCGAGCCCCCGGAGGACGAGGAGGAGAAGGAAAAGTTCACTGAGTTCGTCGATAAGGAGCTGCGTCTCTCCGAATTCCGCCGTTACATAGACGACAAGGGCCAGGGTGGAAGCTAAGAGGCCCTTTCCTCTCTAAGATTCCCCGGAGGAAACGGCCGTTTTCCCTGTCATTCCTAGGCGATTTGGCGGGGGAGCGGAGCTGGAGTAAGCTTTCCCGGAGACTTCTCTCGGAACAGGGAGTGGGAACGGTGTCCAAAGGAATCCTCGCAGGTGTTCATTTTCTCAACGGGGATGAGGCCATCGCCGAGGCGGCCATAGCCGCTGGCTGTCGCTTTTTCGCTGCTTATCCCATCACCCCCCAATCGGAGCTCGCCGAGCGGATGGCCCGCCGGTTGCCCCAAGTGGGCGGGGTCTTCATCCAGATGGAGGACGAGCTCGGGGCCATGGCGGCGGTGGTCGGGGCTGCCTGGGGTGGGGTAAAGGCCATGACCGCGACCTCTGGCCCGGGTTTTTCCCTCATGATGGAGAACATCGGCCTCGCCGTGATGACCGAGACCCCGTGCGTGGTGGTGAACGTGCAGCGGGGGGACCCTTCCACCGGGCTCCCGACGCTGGTGGGTCAGGGGGACATGATGCAGGCTCGGTGGGGGTCCCATGGACATTATGAGATCATCGCCCTTTCTCCCTGGTCGCCACAAGAGGCCTTCGATCTCACGGTGAGGGCCTTCGCGCTCTCGGAGCGGTTCCGGGTGCCGGTCCTCATCATGACGGATGAAGTGGTGGGGCACATGTACGAGCGGGTGGATATCCCCGAGGAGGTGCCCATCGCCCCCCGACGTCGGCCCCGAGTGCCTCCTGAGGAGTTCCTCCCCTACGAGCCCGAGCCGGACCTGGTTCCACCCATGGCCTGCGCCGGTGAGGGCTACCGGGTCCACGTCACCGGCCTCACCCACGACGAACGTGGGTACCCCGACATGTCCCCGGAGGCCCACGATCGCCTGGTGCGGCGGTTGGTGGAGAAGATCGTCCGCTACCGCGAGGAGTTCACCACCTGGGAGGAGATCATGCTCGATGACGCTGAGGTGGCTGTTGTTGCCTACGGCATCGAGGCCCGGGTGGCCATGGGGGCGGTGGAGCTCGCCCGAAAGAAGGGGATCAAGGCTGGGCTCCTCAAGCTCATCACCATCTGGCCCTTCCCCGACGAGGCGATCCGGAAGCTGGCTGAGCGGGTGGGCGGGATCGTAGTGGCGGAGATAAACCTCGGCCAGATCTACCGCGAGGTGGAGCGGGCCAGCCAGGGAAAGATCCCTCTGCGGGGCGTCTTCCACGCCGGGGGGCGGATCCACACGCCCCAGGAGGTCCTACGGGGGATAGAGGAGGTAATGGCATGGCGCTCGTGACCAAGGAAAAGCCTGTGCCTGAGCCCGAGCTTGCGGCCGGCTTGCGGCATCCGCTGGAGAAATACCTGCGCACCGATCGCCTTCCCCATATCTGGTGTCCCGGCTGCGGGCTGGGGATCGCCCTCTCCTCCTTCCTCTACGCCCTGGAGGAGCTGGGATGGGACCCGGATTCGGTGGCGGTGGTCTCGGGGATCGGCTGTGCCGGTCGGGTGGCGGGTTATGTGAAGCTCGATTCCTACCACACCACTCATGGCCGGGCCATCCCCTTCGCCACAGGATTGAAATTGGCCAAGCCGGAACTGCATGTAGTAGTCTTCTCTGGCGACGGGGATCTTTTCGCTATCGGAGGGAACCACTTCATCCACGCGGCCCGTCGCAATATCGACCTCACCGTGATCTGTATCAACAACTTCAACTACGGGATGACGGGAGGGCAATTGGGACCCACCACGCCGTACGGGGCCTGGGCTACCACAGCACCCTATGGGAACTATGAACATCCCTTCAATCTGGTGTATCTGGCGGCCTCTGCCGGGGCCACCTACGTCGCCCGTTGGACCACCCTCCATGCCCGTCGCCTCAAGGAATCCATCAAGGAGGCCCTGGAACATCCGGGGTTCACCTTCGTGGAGGTGATCTCCCCCTGCCCCACCAACTTCGGCCGCCGCAACCGCCTGGGGGAGGGCCTGGACGAAATGCGTTATTACGCTCAACACGCTGTGATCCGCCACGGGGTGGATCCCAAAGAGGCGGAGATCGTGCCGGGTCAGGATTTCATCGTGGGGAAGTTCGTGGACATCCAGAAGCCCACATACCTCGAGACCTATAGGAAGAAGGTGGCCGAGCTCGCCCAGAGGGGGAAGGGGTGAGGGAAGGGTTTGTAAGGGCCCTGGTCGAGGCGATAAAGAACGCGGAGACTCTCCTTCCCCGCGATGTTGTAGCGGCCTTGGAGCGGGCCCGGGATCGGGAGGAGGGGCCGGCCCGGGTGCAGCTGGAGGCGATCCTGGAGAACGTCCGTCTGGCACGGGAGA
>CAYTCK010000024.1:0-14981 GCA_964436445.1 uncultured Thermotogaceae bacterium
GTGTCTCCGTCGTCATCGGCGTTTATCTAACCATCTACATCGCCAACATGGGTGGGTACGTGGATAAGATCAAGGAGTCGGAAATCAGAGAACAGGTCGCTATGAGCGTTCACGCCAACCCCCAGTACAAGTTCCTTCCGCCCAGCAAACAGAAGGAGCTCATCGCCCAGCAGGTGGAGCTAGAGAAGAAACGCTTAGGGTTGGATAAACCCTTTCTCTACCGGAGCGGCAAGTATCTGGTCCAGGCCCTCTCCCTGAACCTGGGGCGGGCGCAACACCTCACCAGCGATTCCGGCTCTCGGCGGGTATGGCTCATCCTGGCGGAGAGACTGCCTGTATCGGTGCTCCTGTTCGGGACCGCGAACCTCATCCTCTTTTTCCTGGGTGTCTTCCTGGCCCTGGGCCTCTCCCGGAAGTACGGAAGTCTATGGGATAAAACGGTGGTGGCCATGGCCCCTACCTCCGCCGCCCCCCCTTGGTTCTACGGGATTATCCTCATCCTGATCTTCGCCGCCATCCTCAAGATCCTCCCCTTCGGGGGGCTGGTGGATGCTCCACCTCCACCCACGCGTTTGGGCTATGCCCTGAGCGTCCTCAAGCACATGATCCTTCCCCTGATGGCCTGGATCATGTCCGGCTTTTTCATCACGGTCTATAACTGGCGTACCTTCTTTTTGATCTACTCCAGCGAGGACTACGTGGAGATGGCCCGTGCGAAGGGGGTGGCGGCCCGGGCGATCGAACGCCGTTATATCCTACGGCCCACGCTTCCCACCATCATCACCAGCTTCGCCCTGATGCTCATCTCCGCCTGGATGGGGGCGATCATCACCGAGACGGTCTTCAACTGGCCCGGGCTGGGGCAGCTCTTCTACGCAGCCATCAGTGCTTTTGATTCCCCGGTGATCGTGGGGGAAACGGTGCTTTACGCCTATCTCTTGGCGATCACCGTCTTCTTCCTGGACATCATCTACGCCTTGGTTGACCCCCGCATCAAGGTGGGAGCCAAAGGAGGGGGTCTGTGAGCGGTTTCCTCTCCGGTTTGAGAGAACTCACCAAGTATCGCTCTGCCGTATTGGGCCTCTTTATCATCGGTATCTTCGTGGTGGTGGCGGTTTACGCCGTGGTAAAGGTACCGTACAGCGAGGCGAAACGCCTCTGGAGAAGTGGAGAGAAGGTATGGAGGGAAAACCCTGTGAATGCCTTGCCCGCTTGGGTAAACCTCTTCCCCGGGATTAACCTTCCCCCCAATATCGTCGTGGACTCCCGTAAGGACAAAAACGTCCAGAAGAAGATCATCTCCCAAAGCGCCACTCTGAGAAAAGCGGAGATCGTCCTGCCGTTCGAATTCGATTATGATGGATTCCCGAAGGAACTCACCGTGCACTTCTTTACCAGATACAAACGGACGAAACCCTTTGTTCTCTTTCATTGGCAGACGCCGGATGGGCGGGTGTTCGACTTCGGTAACGTCCAGATATCACAGGACCAATGGTATGGAATCTCCCTGGATAAGAACCTCGCTGCCTCCCTGGGCGGGGTCCCGGAGCGGGGCTTGTTCGTGGATCCTCATAACCCCGACAGGCCCCTAAAAGGGGAGTATAAGCTGACGATAGAGGCCTACCTTTTCGAGCCGGATGCCGATATCGACGCGCGGCTCATCGTCTACGGGCAGGTCCACGGGATCGCTGGCACCGATCACCTGCGCCGAGATATCTCCCTGGGGCTCCTGTGGGGAATCCCCATAGCGCTTATCTTCGGGGTCCTGGCGGCCCTGGGGACCATGGTAAGCACCCTGATCATCGCCGCCATCGGCTCCTGGTTCGGTGGTTGGGTAGACGGTCTCATCCAGCGGCTCACGGAGATTCGAATGGTGCTCCCCACGCTCCCGATCTTAATCATGATCGGGGTCTTCTACTCCTCCAGTATCTGGGTGATGCTCGGGGCCGTCATCCTCCTCTCCATCATCAGCGGTGCCATAAAGACCTACCGGGCGGTCTTTCTACAGGAGAAGAACGCGCCCTACATCGAGGCTGCCCGGAGCTACGGAGCGGGGAGCCTGCGGATCATCTTCCGGTACTTGGTGCCCAGGGTGATCCCCTGGCTTGTCCCGGGGTTCGTGCTTGCGATCCCGGATATGGTGTTCCTGGAGGCGGCCCTGGCGGTCCTGGGCCTGGGGGATCCTGTGCTTCCCACCCTGGGGAAGGTCCTGGACGACGCCTTCGCGAACGGTGCTCTCTACCATGGATACTACTATTGGGTGGTAGAGCCGTCGGTGATCCTCATCGCCATGGGGTTCAGCTTCTCCATGGTGGGATTCGCCCTGGACCGGATCTTCAACCCCAGACTGAGGGAGATCTGATGCGCACGGCTACGGAGACGTTGCTCAAGGTGGAAGACCTCAAGCTCTACTTCCGGACCACAAAGGGCGTGGTCCAGGCGGTGGACGGGGTGAGCTTCGAGGTGGGCAAGGCCCGGTCCGTGGTGGTGGTAGGGGAATCGGGCTGTGGCAAGAGCTCACTGGCGAAGGCCATCCTCAGGCTCCTGCCGCGGAACGTCCACACCTACAGCGGCCACATCTACATGGATGGGGTGGACCTCATGTCCTTGAGCGACGAGGAGTTCCGCCGCAATGTCCGCTGGGTGAAGATCTCCTATGTGGCCCAGGGGGCGATGAACTCCTTGAACCCGGTGATCAAGGTCGGGGAACAGGTGGCCGAGGCTCTGCTTATCCACACAGATGGGGTCACCCGGCGGGAAGCCCTGGAACGGGTACAGGAGGTCTTTCGGTTCGTGGGGGTGCCGCTCGACTTCATCGATCGTTATGCCTTCGAGCTCTCGGGGGGGATGCGCCAGCGGGTGGTGATCGCCATGGCCTTGATCACCCATCCACCCCTGATCATCCTCGACGAGCCCACCTCGGCCCTGGATGTGCTCACCCAGGCCAACATCATGAACTCGTTGAAGCGGATCAAGAAGGAGATGAAGGTGGCCTATTTCCTGATCACCCACGACATCGCTACCTCCAGTGAGCTGGCCGAGGACGCCATCGTGATGTACGCCGGACAGATCGTGGAGATGGGGGAGGCGGGGCATTTCTACCTCACCCCGAAGCACCCCTACTCGGAGATGCTCATGGCCAGCGTCCCCACTCTGCGGGAAGACAAGGAACTCCGGTTCATCCCGGGACAGCCCCCGAGCCTGATCAACCCACCTACCGGTTGTCGCTTTGCCCCTCGGTGTCCCAAACGGTTTTCCATGTGCGACTCCGAGCCGCCCATGGTGGAACTGGCCGATGGGCGGAAGGTCAAGTGCCACCTCTACGGGTGATGAGCGTGGAGAACGGGACTCTGCTCGCTGTGGAGGACCTCCATACCTGGTTCGAAGTCCGCAAATGGGGCTTCGTCCACGTGGGATACGTGCGGGCCGTGGACGGGGTCACCTTCTCCCTCGACCAGGGGGAGGCGGTGACGGTGGTGGGGGAGTCGGGATGCGGCAAGAGCACCCTGGCCCGCACCATCCTGGGTCTTTACCCCCCCACCAAGGGGGAGGTCCGCTTCCTGGGGAAGCCCATCAAGGCCTGGGGAAGACGATACCACTCCATGTTGGGATACGTGCAGCAGGATCCATACGGCGCTCTCCCCCCGTTCATGAACCTACGGCGGATCCTCCTGGAGCCGATGGTGATCAATAGGATCGGAACCAAGAGGGAACGGGAGGAGCGGATCCGCCAGGTCCTGGAAGAGGTGAAACTCACCCCAGTGGAGGATTTCCTGGGGAAATTTCCCCACATGCTCTCCGGAGGACAACAGCAGCGGGCGGTGATCGCCCGTTCCATGGTGCTCAACCCCAAGATGATCGTCGCCGACGAGCCGGTCTCCATGCTCGATGCCTCGGTCCGGGTGGAGATCCTCCAACTGCTCCAGGGGATCCAAAAGGCCCATAATCTGGGTGTGATTTATATCACTCACGATCTCTCTACCGTCCGCTATTTCTCGGAGCGGATCTTCGTGATGTACGCCGCCAAGATCGTGGAGAAGGCCCCAGTGAAGGAGCTCCTGGGAAACCCCTTGCACCCCTACACCAAGGCCCTGCTGGCGGCCATCCCGGACCCGGATCCGGAGAACGCCAAGGTCTTCAAGGAGGTCCCACCTGGGGAGCCGCCCAGCCTCCTGCGGCCGCCGACGGGGTGCCGTTTCCACCCTCGCTGCCCCCACAAGATCGAGGGCCTCTGCGACCGGGAGGTACCGCCGGAGTTCGAGCCCGTGCCAGGCCACTTCGTTTCCTGTTGGCTTTATAGATGAAGGGAGGGATTGGGGTCTTAAGGAGGTTGGGCATTGCTTTCACACTTCTCCTCTTTGGGGTGATCTTCCCCTTCCTCATGGTGCTGCGGATCATCCCCCGCAGCGTCACTTTGAGCATCTTCTCTTACCTTTCCTCGGTGGGAGGTCTTTTCCTGGGGCTTTACACGTTGGCACGCTATACTCAGGGAGGAAGGGAATAGGGAAAGTGGAACTCCGAGAGGACGAGATCGTCGAGGCCGAGGTCGTGGAGGTGACCCCGGAAGGGGTCTTTTTGTTGTATCGGGGCATAAGGGGCCTCCTCCCACCGGAGGAAGGGATCTCTGGACTCAGGCCAGGGCAGCGGTTGGTGGTGAAGGTGGTTGGCTTCCGGGAGGACGGCCTTCCCGTCTTCTCGTGCCGGGTAAGCGAGTGGGAACGGGAGCTTTTCGAGGCCAGACGTCAGGCCTCGAGGCTCCGGGACCGGCTCCAGGGCAGGGTCTTCACTCCACCGAAGACCCGGGCGGTGGAGGAACGGATAGAGACGAGGCTTGAGCGCTGGCTGCAGGAGGCTGAGCGAGCCCTGGAGCGCCTTCGTCGTCATCGCCAAAAGCGCCTTTCCACCAAGTTCTATACCGACTAGGAGAGGGAGATGGCCAAAGGGATCGTGGTGATCGATAAGGAGCGTTGCAAGGGCTGCGGCCTGTGTATCGACGCCTGCCCCTTCGGGGTCCTGGGGTTCTCCCAGGAGTACAACTCCTCGGGTTATCAGGTGGCCTATATGGCCCATCCCGACAGGTGCACCGGCTGCGCCATCTGCGCCCAGGTCTGCCCGGAGGTGGCCATCGAGGTCTACCGGGAGCAGCCCGCGAAGGAGGGGGCATGAGCAGGGTGTTGATGCGGGGGAACGAGGCCATCGCCGAGGCGGCGATCCGCGCAGGCGTTAGGTGTTACTTCTGCTACCCCATCACCCCCCAGGGAGAATTGGTGGAGTACATGGCCAGGGAGCTCCCGAAGAGGGGCGGGGTGTTCTTGCAGGCGGAATCGGAGATCGCCGCCATCAACATGGTCTACGGGGCCGCGGCCGCCGGGGTCAGGGCCATGACCTCTTCCTCGTCCCCGGGGATAAGCCTCAAGCAGGAGGGGATCTCCTACCTCGCCATGGCGAGGCTCCCCTGTGTCATCGTGAACATGATGCGGGGCGGGCCCGGCCTGGGGAACATCGCCCCCTCCCAAGGGGATTACTTCCAGGCCACCAAGGGCGGGGGCCACGGGGACTACCACCTCATCGTCCTCGCCCCCTCCACGGTGCCGGAGGCGGCGGAGCTGGTGATGCTGGCCTTCGAGCTCTCCGATAGGTACCGGGTGCCGGCCATGGTCCTGGCGGACGGGATGATCGGCCAGATGATGGAGCCGGTGGAACTCCCGGAGCCCGTCGAACCGGAGGATATCCCACCCCGGCCCTGGGCGGTGACCGGGGCCAAGGGCCGCCCCAAGAACGTGATCACCTCCTTCGACCTCGACCCCGAGGGCCTCAAACGGATGAACCTCGTCCTCCAAGAGACCTACCGGGAGATCGAAGGGTACGAGGTCCGCTGGGAGGAGGTGGAGACCGCCGATGCGGAGATCCTCTTGGTGGCCTACGGGACGGTGGGGCGGATCGCCAAGACGGTGGTGCGCCTGGCGCGGGAGGAGGGGATCAAGGCGGGGCTCCTGCGGCCCATCACCCTCTGGCCCTTCCCCTATGAACAGATCCGCGAGCTCGCCAGCCGGATCCCTGTGGTCCTCACGGTGGAGCTCTCGGCGGGACAGATGTGGGAGGACGTGAGACTGGCGGTGGGGGACCGAGCGGAGACCCCGTTCTATGGGGAGCTCGGGGGGGTGGTGCCCACCCCGGGACGGATCCTGGAAGAGGTGAGGAAATATGCCCGTTGAAACGGGAATACCAGCTGGTTACAGGAAGGTCTTCGGACGCCCGAGGGCCTTGAGCGACCGCAAGTTCACCTATTGTCCAGGTTGCCACCACGGGATCATCACGCGGTTGGTGGCCGAGGCCATCGATGAGCTGGGGATCGTGGAGCGCACCGTGGGGATCTCCCCCGTCGGATGCGCTGTCTTCCTCGACCAGTTCTTCAACTGCGATTTCGTCCAGGCAGCGCACGGCAGGGCCTGCGCCGTGGCCACCGGGATCAAGCGGGCCCGGCCGGATCTCATCGTCTTCACCTATCAGGGGGACGGGGATCTGGCCTCAATCGGGGCCGCGGAGACGGTCCACGCCGCCAACCGGGGCGAGAATATCACGGTGATCTTCGTGAACAACGCCGTTTACGGGATGACAGGGGGGGAGATGGCCCCCACCACCCTGCCGGGACAGCGCACCACCACCACGCCCTGGGGCCGGGACCCCAGGGTCCACGGGTACCCCCTCAAGATCTCGGAGATGCTGGCCCAACTGGACGGTCCGGCCTACATCACCCGACAGGCCGTGTTCGATGCCAAACACGTGCTCCTCGCACGCAAGGCGATCATCAAGGCCTTCCGGAACCAGATCGAGGGCAAGGGCTTCTCCTTGGTGGAGGTCCTGGCGGCCTGTCCCACCAACCTCCATCTCTCCCCGGTGGAGGCGAGCCGCTGGGTGGCCGAGGAGGCCACGAAGTTCTTCCCGTTGGGGGACCTAAAGGACGCGGGGTGAAGGGAATGGAGCGAGGCGTGATCTTCGCAGGGTTCGGCGGCCAAGGGATCATGCTGGCCGGTAAGGTCCTGGCCCGGGCTGGGATGAATGCCGGGCTGGAGGTCACCTGGCTCCCCTCCTACGGTCCGGAGATGCGGGGAGGGACGGCGAACTGCACCGTGGTCCTCTCCGATTCCCCGGTGGGCTCTCCCTTAGTGGACCGCCCCCAGGCGCTGGTGGCCATGAACCTCCCCTCTCTGGATCGCTTCGAGCCCCGGGTGGAGGAGAAGGGCATAGTGGTTTACAACAGCTCCCTGATAAAGCGGGCCCTGCGGCGGGACGACGTGGTGGGGATCCCCGTTCCCACCAACGACATCGCTGCGGAGCTGGGGAACCCCAGGGTTATCAACATGGTGGCCCTGGGCGCTTTGATCCGAGCCCTGGGCGTCCTCCCCCTGGAAGGGATCGTCGCCGCGCTGGCGGAGGAGCTCGAGGAGCGGGGACGGGGGAACCTCCTGGAGGTGAACAGGCGGGCCCTGGAACGGGGATATGAGGAGGCAGGAAGGGTCCTTGGAGGCTGAATACGTCTTCCGGGGAAGGCTCCTCTCGGTCCGGGTGGAGCGGGCCGGGGATAAGGTGCGGGAGGTGGTGGAGCATCCCGGGGCGGTGGCCATCTTGGCCCTGGACGGGAAGGGGAGGGTCCTTCTGGTGCGCCAATACCGCCATGGGGCCGGCCGCCACCTCTGGGAGATCCCCGCCGGCACTTTGGAACCCGGTGAGGAGCCCCTGCGCTGCGCCCAGCGGGAATTGTGGGAGGAGACGGGTCTTCGGGCAAAGCGCTGGCGGAAACTGGGAGCTTTCTACACCTCCCCGGGGATCCTGGACGAGCTGATGCATCTCTTCTTGGCCGAAGGATTGGAAGGGGAACCCGTCCCAGCCCCTGGAGAGATCGAGGAGATCGCCTTCAAGGAGCCCCGGGAGATCCTCGAGTCCCTGGGGGAAGGGGAGTTTGGGGACGGGAAGACCCTGGCTGCCCTGGCCTTCCTCCTGGGCAGGGTGGAGCCGGGGCCCCTGCCTCTATTCCCGAACCCGGGCTGAACCCCTGCCCGCTATCGGTATATTCTCACCGTCATGGCGAACCGGATCTGTGCGATGCTGGGGATCAAGTACCCCATCTTCTCGGGTGGGATGGCCCACGTGGCCCGGGCCCCCCTCGTGGCTGCCGTCTCCGAGGCAGGGGGTCTGGGGATCATCGGCGCAGGGGGCATGTCCCCCGAGGACCTGGAGCGAGAGATCGCCGAGGTCAGGAACCGCACCCGGAAGCCCTTCGGGGTCAACCTCATGCTCATGGACCCAAACGTCCCCGAACAGGTAGAGGTGGTGGTAAGGGAACGGGTGGCACTTGTTACCACCGGTGCTGGGAGCCCCGCGAAGTACATGGACAAGCTCAAATCCGCAGGGATAAAGGTCTTCCCCGTGGTGCCCGCCGTATCCTTAGCGGTGCGGATGGAGCGGTACGGGGCGGACGGGGTGATCGCCGAGGGGATGGAGTCCGGGGGACACATCGGCACCATCACCACCATGGCCCTGGTTCCCCAGGTGGTGGACGCGGTCTCGGTCCCGGTGGTGGCCGCAGGCGGCATCGCTGACGGCCGGGGGATGGCCGCTGCTTTGGCCCTGGGGGCGGAGGGGGTCCAGGTGGGAACGAGGTTCGTGGCCTCGGAGGAGGCCCCGGTGCACCCCAACTATAAACAGGCGATCCTCAATGCCAGGGACCGGGACACCATCGTCACCGGGAGGACCCTGGGCCGCCCGGTGCGGTGCCTGCTCAACAAATTGACGAAGACCTTGGCCCGCTACGAAGAAGAAGGTAGGGACCCCGAGGAGTTCGAGGCCCTGGCGGTGGGAGGTCTCAGGCGTGCGGTCTACGAGGGCGATACCGAGATGGGTTCCCTTATGGCAGGCCAGATCGCGGGGCTCATCCGCGAGATAAAGCCGGTGCGGGAGATCATCGAGGGGATGGTGAAGGAGGCCCGGGAGATCCTCTCCCGCGGGGTGGACTTCTAGATGAGCGTCGCCAACGAACGGACACTGCGGGACCTGGAATACCGAAAGGTCCTGGAGATGATCGCCCGCCATGCCGCCTCCCCCTTGGGTCGGGAGGCGGTGCTCTCCCTCGAGCCTCGGGACGATCTCACGGCGATCCGGAAGGAGTACGCTCTGGTGGAGGAGATGCAGGAGGCGGTGCGGCGGGGGTTCGTCCCCGGGGGGATCCCTGACGTCCGGCCCATCCTGGAGGAGGCCCGGGAACACGGTGATCTCGACCCCGGGAAGCTCCTGGACGTAGCGGACCTCATCGAGGCGGAGCAGAGGATCAAGCAGGCCCTCGCCAGCCCCCGCTACCCCGGCCTCTCCGCCCTGGTGGAGGAGCTCTCCCCCCAGGAGGGGCTCCTCGCGGCCATCCGGCGGACCGTGGATCCCCGGGGCCGGATCAGGGAGGATGCCACACCCAAGCTCCGGATGCTCCATGCCCAGAGGGAAGAGATAGATCGCGAGCTCCAGGAAACCCTGCGTCTCTTCATCCAGCGCCACCGGGAGCTCATCCAGGAGCCCATCGTCACCCAACGGGCTGGACGGTACGTGGTGCCGGTGAAGACCGGTGCCCAAGGGATGGTGGAGCTCGTGGTACACGACACCTCGGCCAGCGAGAAGACCCTTTTCGCCGAGCCTCTGGAGGCCGTGCGGGCCAACAACCGCCTGCGGGAGATCGAGGACGCGATCCAACGGGAGCTCCGCAGGATCAGGGCGGAGCTCGTGGCGAAGCTTCTGGCAGCGGAGGGGAAGATCCGCCGTGACCTGGATATCCTCGCCCGGATCGACTCCCTCTACGCCCGGGTGGCTTATGCCCTCCGGGTAGATGCCGTCATCCCCCAACTCCAGGAGGGAAAACTCCTCGAATTGGTGGAGGCTCGCCACCCCCTCCTGGGAGAGAGGGCCGTCCCCATAACCATCTCCGTAGGTGATCCCCAGCGGATGGTAGTGATCACAGGGCCCAACACCGGGGGAAAGACCGTGACCTTGAAGACCATGGGGCTTTTCGTCCTCATGGCCCAGGCTGGAATCCCCCTGCCTGCCTCCCCCAGGACGCGGATCGGCGTCTTCCGGAAGGTCCGCTCCGACATCGGCGAGGAGCAGTCCATCGAACAGAACCTCTCCACGTTCTCGTCCCACATGACGAACATCGTGGGTATCCTCAGGGAGGCCGATGCCGGGACCCTGGTGCTCCTCGATGAGCTGGGGGCTGGGACCGATCCTCAGGAGGGAGCGGCACTGGGGCTTGCGATCCTGGAGTACCTCCTCTCCACCGGGGCCACGGTAGCGGTGGCCACCCACCTCACCCCGCTAAAGTACTTCGCCATCATGCACCCCGAGGTGAAATCCTGTTCCATGGAATTCGATCTGGAGACGCTTTCCCCCACATTCCGGGTCCTGGAGGGGGTGCCCGGGAGCTCCAACGCCCTGGCCATCGCCCAGCGCTTGGGGGTCCCCGGGGAGGTCCTGGAACGGGCCCGCAGGCATTTCAGCGCCGGGGAGGTGCGGGCTGAGGAGATCATAAAAGCCCTCTCCCAAGAGCGGGCCGCGGCCGAGAGGGCTCGCAAGGAGCTGGAGTGGGAGCTCGAGAGGACGAGGGAGATCAGGGAGGAGTACGAGAGGAAACTACAGGAATTGCGGGAGAAACGTCGGACTGCCCTGGGGGCCGAACTCTCTCGGCTCCAAGAGGAGATCCGGCGGGCGAAGCGGGAACTGGAATACCTCATCTCCAGGGCCAAGGAGGAGGCCTCCCTTCAGGCCCGCCGGGAGGCCCTCCGCCGCCTCCGGGAGGTGGAGGAACGCCTCGAGGCCTTGCGGGAGCGGTCCTCATCCAAGACACCGCCCCAGGAGTACCGGGAGGGCCAGACGGTACGCATCAAGGCCACTCGCTCCCTGGGGGTGGTCCGGGCCGTGGGGGAGCGGGGGGTGGAAGTGGAGGTACGGGGAAAGCGGGTCTGGCTTCCCGCAGAGGAGCTGGAACCGGCTTCCCCACCACCGCGCCCTCGGGAGCCGGTCCCGGAACCGGAGGTACGTGTCAAGGGAGTGGACCTGGAGCTCTACGTACACGGCATGAAGGTGCCCGAGGCCCTGCGGCGCCTTGACGCGTGGCTGGACAGGCTCCTTGTGGCCGGCTTTCGTACAGGACATATAATCCACGGCAAGGGAACCGGAGCCCTGCGAGAGGCGATCCACCGATATCTGGCACAGTGCCCTTATGTGAAACGGTTCTACCTCGCTCCCCCGGAGGAGGGAGGTGAGGGGGTCACCATCGTGGAACTGGAGTGAAAGGAGGCCCGGCGTGGGAACGACCACCGAGGAACAACAGGCTCATAAGGCGGCGAGACGTCTGATCAAGGCACTGTGGGTCTTCAACTGGTTCAATAGCTGTGGCTTTACAGAGCTCCTTCCGGTGGTGGCTTCCCGTTTCGACATGGAACGCTTCGGCATGATCGCCGTGGGGAGCCCGAAGCAAGCCGATGCCCTGTTCGTGGCCGGCTACCAAACCTTCAAGTCGTTGAAGTACCTGCGGAGGATCTACGAACAGATGCCCGACCCCAAGTTCGTGGTGGCCCTGGGCTCCTGTCCTTTCAGCGGCGGGATGTACTGGGACTCCTACAACACCGTGAAGCACCTGGACGAGTACATCCCCGTGGACCTCTACATCCCCGGCTGTCCCCCTAGACCCGAGGCGATTTTCCATGCTGTGGGGCTTGTGATGGAGATGATCGAGGGGAAACGAAAAGGAGACCGGAGTGGCGACTGAGATCTCCAAGCTGCTCGAGCCCTTCGCCCCGAGGGAGGAGGGGAACGCCGTCTGGGTGAGGGTGCCCTTGGAGGAGATCCCTCGGATCTGGCAGGAGCTGCGGGAGCAGGGGTACGACTACCTGGCCGCCATTTCCGGCGTGGATTGGCCTGACCGAGGTGTCATCGAACTCGTCTACCACGTGTGGTCCCTCCAGGAGAAGTCCTTTGTCCACCTCAAGGTCGAGGTGCCCCGGGATCAGCCTCGGCTTCCCTCGGCATGTCACATCTGGGGCGGCAGCGCAGCCGTGAACGAACGGGAGGTCCACGAGATGTTCGGGGTGGAGTTTCAGGGCAACCCGGACCTAAGCCCGCTTTTCTTGGACGATTGGGACGGCCCACCCCCCTTCCGCAAGGACTTCGATTGGCGGGCCTACGTCCGGGAGAAATACTACCGCGAGGACAGGGAGGAGGACCGTGGCTATTACAAGGACTGATGCCTACGTCATCCCCTTCGGCCCCGCCCACCCCGGCTCCGGCAACTTCCGAATCTGGCTCACCGTAGATGGGGAGCGAGTAATCAAGGCCCGAGCCGAGCCGGGGTTCCTGCACCGCGGCTTCGAGAAGCTCATGGAGTATCGCACACTGCTTCAAAACGCTGTCCTTGCTGACAGGATATGCATCCTGGAACCACTGAGCTGGGACCTGGTCTTCGCCATGGCCGCGGAGAGGCTCCAGGGGATCGAGGTCCCGGAGCGGGCGAAGTACATCCGCGTGCTCCTTGCCGAGCTGACGAGGATCCAGAGCCACCTCATCTGGTTCGGCGTCGCTGGCATAGCCATGGGCTTCGACACTGTCTTCAAGGTGGCCCTCACCTGGCGGGAGGAGATCCTGCGGCTCTTCGAGGAGGTCACCGGCGCCCGGGTCTATCCCACCGGCTACATCCGCCCCGGTGGCGTCCGCTGGGACCTGCCCGAGGGGTTCCTGGAGCGGGCCGAGGAGGTCCTGCTTCACATGGAGCACTACATCTTCGAACTGAATGACCTTTTCTTCGAGAACCCCTCGTTCGTCTCCCGCACCAAGGGCCTTGCCGTCCTGCCCCCGGAGAAGGGGATCGAGCTCGGGGCGAGTGGTCCGGCCCTGCGGGCGAGCGGCATTCCCTACGATGTACGCCGGGACGATCCGTACCTCGTCTACGATCGCCTGGAGTTCAGGCTCGTCAGCCGGGAAGAGGGGGATGCCCTTTCCCGGTTCCTCGTGGGAAGGGACGAGGTATTGGAGAGCGTGCGCATAGGTCTCCAAGTCATCCGGGACATGCCCGCGGGCGAATACCAGGTAAAGGTGGGCCCCTTCGTCAAGGTCAAGGAGGGCGAGGCCTACGCCCACATCGAGGCCGCCCGGGGGGATGCTGGCTGCTACATGGTGGGAACCGGGGGGCGCACCCCGTATCGGGTGAAACTCCGGGGACCTTCCTTCACATTGCTCATCCCGGTCCTGGAATACCTCCTTAGGGGCGTGGAGATCGCCGACGTGCCGGTGGTGTTCTGGAGTCTGAACCACTGTCCGGCGGATATGGACCGTTGAGGAGGGAAGATGATCCTACCGGTTTTGGGAAAGTACTTCGCTGGAAAGCGGATGACCCTAGCCTTCCCCAAGGAAAGCGAATCCCCGGCGGAACGCTACCGGGGGCGCCACGTCTTCTATATCGATAAGTGCATCAGCTGTGGCACCTGCGAGCGGGTGTGTCCGAACAAGGCGATCATCATGCTCCCCCATCAGGACAAGGAGAAATACCCCAAGACCTACCCCCAGATCGACCTCGCCAAATGCTGCTTCTGTGCCCTCTGTCAGGAGTTCTGTCCCACAAACGCCATCGAGCTCACCACCGATTACTTTCTCACCACCTTCGACCGCAAGGAGCTCCTCGTGAAACCCACGGAGGGCTCAGGGGAGGAAACGCCCCAGACCACCCAGAGCCCTTAGAAGCTCCATCCCAAGGGGCCAGAGATCGGGTCTTCCCCGCAGGGCCCTGAGGAGCTCCGAATGGCGGTCGAAGTCCCCTTCCGTCACCAGGAATTCCTGTATCTCCCTGCGGGAGAGGAAACCCAAGAGCTTCTTCAACTCCGCATCGCTCAGGGAGAGGAAGAGCTTCCTGGCCCTGAGGCCGAAGTGGATCTCCCGCCAGAGGATTGCCCGCCAAGCTCCTTCGTAATCCGCCGGCCTTCCTGCAGCAGCGAGCTCGCCGGCGATCCGGGCCGCCATCGCCCCGAAGTAGATCCCGCCCCCGGAGAGGGGTTTTGTTTGGGCGGCGGCGTTACCGACTAGAAGCACCCGACCCCGGGAGGTGCGAGGGGGGGAACCGATGGGGATGAGGCCCGCCCGCAGGGAAAGGACCCTGGCCCCGGGGAAGTGCCTTCGAAGCAGGGAGCGCAGGTATTCGATCCCTTTTTTCCCTGTGGTGCTCGCGAGCCCAACCAGGACCCTATTCCCGGCCGGCACGGCCCAGGCGAAAAATCCCGGAGCGAACTCCCGTCCCAAAAACAACTCCACATGATCCGCCCTCTCGAGCTCCGCCTCCACCTCGGCCTGGAAGGCGACCAATATCTCCTCCGGTCCGGGAAGGCCCGCCCAGCGGGCCACGCCGCTCAAAGCACCATCGGCTCCGATCAAGACCTCCGGGATCATCCGCTCGCCTCCGGAGGTGCGGAGCTCCCTTCCGTCCCAACCGACGGCCGCCTCCCACAGGACCTCGACCCCGGCCTCGGCCGCCCGCTCCCGCAAGAAGCGGTCCAAGGCAGGCCTTCCCACCACCACGGCCTTGGGCTCCGGGGCGGTGAGGGTGACCCCGATCCCATCGGGACCGTGGAACACGGCCCCTCGGAGCTCGGAGAGGACGAGCCTCCGGGGAAGCTCCAGTTCCTCCAAAGCCTTGAGTGAGATGATGCCCGCACAGACGGGCCTTCTCTCGGGGGCCCTCTCCAAAAGGAGAACCTTTGCTCCCCTGGCGGCAACAGCTGCCGCCATGGCCCCACAGGGCCCTCCCCCCACCACCGCCACATCCGCTCTCAACCCCATCCTCACTCGGCCGTGGCGCGCCAGAAGACGGCCTGGGCCAAAAGGGCCATGGCCAGCGCCAATCCCACGATCACCGCGATCCCCGGGTACATCGCCCTCCAATTCCAGCCGTGCAGGATAAG
>CAYTCK010000025.1:0-2905 GCA_964436445.1 uncultured Thermotogaceae bacterium
AGGACGCTAAAATTGGTTTTGTAGCTGGGAGATCGGCTAAGCGGTAGGCCAGCGGGCTCTGGACCCGCTAGTGGAGGTTCGAGTCCTCCTCTCCCAGCCAATTTTTTATCTCCTCTTCCCGGGCCAAGATCCCCCCGGAGAGTTCTGCCCCCTGGATGATTAGTTCCTGCCGTCTGCGGGCCACGAAGCGGAGGAACTCGCTGTCCTTCACCAGAGAACAGTTTATGTCCACGTTGTTTAGGGCCCCGTGTAAGCAGGCCACCGCGAGGCGGACCGCCACCAGGAGGTCACTGAGGAGATCTCGGCCGATTTCGCCCTGGATGTCCCGCAGGATCCCCAGTAGCTCCAGGGCCTTGGACGCGGTGCGCAGTGGGACCCGGGTTGCGTCCTGCAGAGCTTCCTGGATCCGGGACCTCCGTCTTGCCTTCTCCTCAGGGGTTCCCTTGGGAAGCTTGCGGGCGGCCACCACGCCCTCGTAAGCGGTGGCGTCCTCGTCGGCCAAGGTCAAGAACTCCTCCGATATCCTCTGGAGGGCCTCTATCGTCGGTGTGAGATCAGTTGAAGACTTCTTAGCCGCTATCCGTAGGACCATCGTTCCCAGAG
The DNA here is from genome assembly GCA_964436445.1 of uncultured Thermotogaceae bacterium. Lineage (GTDB taxonomy): Bacteria > Bipolaricaulota > Bipolaricaulia > Bipolaricaulales > Bipolaricaulaceae > CAYTCK01. The sequence continues at coordinate 604 of CAYTCK010000025.1, forward strand.
CGGCCCCCAAGGCCCCGGCCAGGGCGGCGGCCGTACCACCCCCAGGGGTGGGGGTCGGTTGGGCCAGTGAATCCAGGAGTTCCCGCAACGTCATCTCGTGGCAACTGTGCTTCATCCATCCTCCCTTCGCAGGATGCGGTAGAGTACCCGGCGCGGAAGGGAGAAGAGCTCTGCCATCTCTCGCAGGGCTTCCCGCGGGTTCTTTCCCTTCCCTCGGACGAGGAACTCATAGAAATCCTCCAACAATTCCCGGGGGGGACCCGGCGAGGGAGAGGGGTTGCCGCCCAGGACCAAGACCGCCTCTCCACGGATTCCTCCCCGGCACCGGACTTCCCTGGTTACACCTTCGACCGTTCCCCGGATGAACTCCTCGTGGAGTTTCGTCAGCTCCCGTGCCAGGACCAAAGGTCTCTTGGGATAGAGCTCTTCCATAATATCCAACGTCTCCAGGAGGCGATGGGGCGATTCGTACATCACCGCTGTCCGCTCTTCCCCCATGAGTTCCTCCAAGATCGCCCGCTTCGAGCCCTTTTTGCGGGGAAGGGCCCCTAAAAAGAGGAAGCTATCGGTGGGGAGTCCCGAGGCGACCAACGCTGCCAGGAAGGCTGCCGGCCCCGGGACCGGGACCACCGGTATCCCCTCCTCCACACAGGCCCGTACCAAGGGGTAGCCAGGATCGGAGATCAGAGGGGTACCGGCGTCGGAAACCAAAGCTACGTCTTTCCCTCTCTGCAGTTCCGCTATAATCAAGGGCACCCGCTCCCTCTCTACGCCCTCGTAGAGGCTTGGACCGAAGGTTGCCTCGATGCCGTAGTGATCGAGGAGCTTGCGGGTATGGCGGGTGTCTTCGGCCACAATCAGGTCCGCTTCCCGCAGCACCCGTAGGGCCCGGAGGGTGATGTCCTCCAGGTTGCCGATGGGTGTGGCACAAAGATAAAGGGTACCGGGCATCTCTTGCAAAGTTAAACTAAATTGAGTAATGTCTTGCAAGTTATGGAGGAAAGATTAAGGGAACTTCGGGAACGGCTGCGCCAATGGGAGGGTCTCTTCCGGGTTCCCGACATGCGGCGCCGTATATCGGAGTTGGAAGGCTTCATGGCCCGACCGGACTTTTGGAGCGACAAACGGGAAGCCCGGAGGCTTATCGGGGAACTGGAGGGGCTGCGGGAGCGGGTCCAGGTACTGGAGGAGCTGCGGGATAAGGTCGAAGAGGCGGAGGTTCTGTGGGATTTGGTCCGAGAAGGAGACCTCCAAGCGAGGCAGGAGCTGGAGGAACTTCTTCAGGAGTTGGAGGAGGCCTTTCGTCAAGCCAGGATAAAGCTTTTCCTCAGCGGGCCCTACGACCGAGGCGACTGCTTCCTCTCCCTGAACGCCGGGGCTGGAGGGACCGATGCCCAGGACTGGACGGAGATGCTTCTGCGGATGTACACCAGGTTCTGCGAGCGGGCTGGCTTCAAGGTGCGGCTTCTGGATGAGACCCCCGGCGAGGAGGCGGGGATCAAATCCGCCACCCTGGAGGTAAAAGGCCCCTACGCCTATGGCCTCCTCAAGGGGGAAACCGGGGTGCATCGCCTGGTGCGGATCTCCCCGTTCGACGCCGCCCGCCGCCGCCATACCTCCTTCGCCTCGGTGACGGTGACCCCCATCGTCCCCGAGGAGGACATCGAGCTCCGGGAAGAGGACCTTCGGATCGAGACCTTCCGGGCCGGAGGTCCCGGAGGACAGCACATGCAGAAGAACGAGACGGCGGTCCGCATCACCCACATCCCTACCGGGATCACCGTCTCCTGTCAGAACGAGCGTTCCCAGCATCAGAACAAGGAGATGGCCCTCAGGATCCTCAAGGCCAGGCTCAGAGCCCTGATGGAGCAGACCCGGGCCAAGAAGATCGAGGAGTTGCGGGGGGAGCTTAAGGAGATCGAGTGGGGGAACCAAATCCGATCTTACGTCCTCCAGCCATACCGTTTGGTGCGGGACCATCGTACGGGCGTCGAGGTGGGAAACGTGGAGGCCGTCTTGGACGGTGATCTCTGGCCCTTTATCTGGGCTTGGTTGGAACAGGGGGAACGGGAGGCCCATGGCACAAAGGCCTGAAGGAGGTGAGAAAGAGGTGGCGAAACCGGCGCGGAGGCTCTCCGTCTACATCCCTCAGTCCAAGAGGAAGTTCCGCCCCATCGAACGGATGCGGAAGCTGGCCCGCAAGCGCAAGAGTTCCATCAATGATCTTGTGGTGGAAGCCCTGATCCAATTCCTGGAGCGCGAAGAGAGGCGCCGTAAACGCTCCTGAAAGCTCACTCCACGG
>CAYTCK010000025.1:3005-14618 GCA_964436445.1 uncultured Thermotogaceae bacterium
GCTCACTCCACGGTAAGGGCTGGCGAGGAGCGGTCGTAGTCCGCCAGCAGGAATTCCTTACTTGGTTGCAGGGCCCCGGTGGGACAGACATCCACGCATTGGGCGCAATAGGTACAGCGGGCGACGTGCATCCGGATCTTCTTCTCCTGGGGTTTGAACTCGATGACCCGGGCGGGGCAGACCCGTATACAAAGCTGGCAACCGATGCACTTCTCCCGGTCATAAGCGATCTTCCCCCGGAAGCCATCCGGCACCGGTACGGGGGGCACCAAGCGAACTTCCCCCTGTTTCACCTTCTCCAGGAACCCAGCCACCGATGGGGGCATGTATTTCGTCGGAAAACGGTTGGTCACCGGCTTCGTCAGGAGCTGTAGGAACAATGCCTTGAAGATCATCGTCCCATCACCACCTTGTCCAGGACCAAAAGGACCAGGCCCGCCAGTGACACCAAGGTCATGGGCACCCAGAAGAGCCGGGCCACCTGGTCCACCTTCAGCCGGGCAAAGGCCACCCGCACCACCGTCACCGCCCCGAAGATCACCACGAAGAGTTTCACCAGGAAGAAGAGCAGATCCAGGATCTGCCCCCCCACGCCCCCGATCCCCAGTGGGGCAGCTATCCCATAGGGAATGAAAAGAGCGATCACCAGAGCCCCCATGGCCACGGTCTTCACGATGTCTGCCAGATAGAAGAGAGCGAGGTTCACCCCGGAATATTCCACCAAAACCCCGCCGGCGATCTCCGTTTCGGCCTCGGGGATATCGAAGGGGATCTTGGAGAGCTCCGCCGGGGTGACCACAAGCAGGGCGATCAAAAGCAACACCAGCCCGATCACCCCCAGCGGACCCACTTGGGACCAAAGGGGATGGGCGTTGATGACCGTCAGTGAGAAATCAGGACGGTATCCCAGGGTCCCCAGCCTCCAAGCGATGGCCACGGTAGCGATGGCCAGCGGGAATTCGTACGACATCATCATCACTATCTCTCGCTGGGCCCCTACCACGGCATAGGGGGAGCCCGAGGCGAACCCTCCCAGGGCCATGGCCAGACTGGGGATGGCGAGGAGATAGAGCACGAGCACCAAATCCCCGTAGCCGGAAAGCACCGGCCGGAAGGGGCCTACCGGGAGGTAGAGGAGCACCGTCACCGCCGCCACCAACGCCACTAGGGGCATAGCCTTGAAGAGCCATGGGATCGCCGTTCGGGGGATTATGGTTTCCTTCACCAACAGCTTCAGCACGTCCAATAAAGGCTGGCGGATAGGAGGACCGATCCTCCCTTGGAGCCGGGCGGCGAGCTTCCGATCGAGGCCCTTGTAGAGAAGGCCGAGGAACCCTCCCCCAGCGATCACGAGAACCGATTGCCACAGGGCATTCAGCGCTCTCATCCCACGATCCTCCGGGTCTTCTCCCAGGAGAGCTTGAGGAGTTCCTCCTTGGTGAGGACCTCCTCCCTCCCCTTCCGCACGATATGGGCCCGATCCATGCAGCAGATACAGGGATCTATGGAGGCGGCCACGATCGGGATATCGGCGATCTCCTGATCCCGGAACATGGGGTACCAGGGCATGAGATTGGAGTACGTAGGGGCCTTCACCTTCCACACCACCGGGGCCTCTTCCCCGGCCACGAGGCGCACATAGTGGATCACCTCGCCCCGGGGTGCCTCGTGCCTGCCGATCCCTTCCCCCTCCGCCTTCTTCAAATGAGCCAAAAGCGCTGCCACCTTGGGGAAGGAGGTGATTTCACCCTCGGGCATCTCCTCCAGACACCGCTCTATGATGTCCAGGGACTGGACCACCTCCAGGAGACGCACGACGATCCGGTCGTAAACATCGCCCCGCACCTCGAGGCCCATGTCCTCCGGGGTCAGGGCCTTCACCTCCAGGTCCGGATAGACGAAGTAGGGCCAATCCTGGCGCACGTCCTTACGGAGCCCCGAGGCCCGGGCCGTAGGACCCACGGCACAGAGGGCATCCGCCTCCTCCGCCGTCAGCACCCCCACCCCCCGGGTGCGGGCCTCGATGGAGGGATCACGGAGGAAGAAGTTCAAGAGATCATCGACCAAGCCGCGGTAATAGCGCAACATCTCCTTGACCTTCGGGTACTTCTCCGGGGGGATATCCCGGCGTACACCCCCGTAGATGGGCATGGCGTAGTCGATGCGGTTCCCGGAGATCTCCTCCAGGATATCCAGGACAGGCTCCCGCACCTTCCAGACATAATGCAACAGGGTATCGAACCCCAATTCATGGGCCGCCACCCCTGCCCAGAGCAGATGCGAGTGGATCCGCTCGAGTTCCCCCACGATCACCCGGATGTACTGGGCCCTGGGTGGGACCTCGATCCCCGCTGCTACCTCCACCGCCTGCACCAAGGCCAAAGGATGCGAGACCGAACAGATCCCACAGATCCGCTCGGCGAGGTAAAGTACCTGGATCAGGTTCCGTTGCATTCCCATGAACTCGATCCCCCGGTGCATGAAACCGGGGCGGATATCCACCTTCCGGACCCGCTCTCCCTCCACCCAGAAGGTGAAACGGATCCCCTCCTTCAGGGCCGGATGGATCGGCCCGATAGGGACCTGGAAACAGGTGGTGCCGGGGTTTTCCCCCTGCCTTGCCTCAGGCCTTGTCTTCTCCGCCATCCTGGGCCTCCCATTCCACGGTATAGCGGACGTACTTCTTGAGGTCCGGCTCGTCTTTACGCCAGGGATGGACCCCCATGTCGTCGGGCAGGAAGAGATGTCGGGAGTCGGGTATACCCTGGAACTTCACCCCCAGGAACTCGATTTTCTCCCTTTCGGTAGTTTCGGCGCCGGGGAGGAGGGAGCAAATGGAGGGCACTACCGGATCGGACTTGGGGACACTGATCCGGAGGTTCACCATCACCTCTCCCCCCTCCGTACCGTAGCCCACGGCGAAGTGATAGATGAGCTCGATCCGGTCCTCGACATCCGTCCCGGAGATGATGGAGATGTGCAGTGGGCCAAGTTCTTTCAGGACCTCAACGGTTCGGAGGAGGTCGTCCCTCCCGATCTCTGCCCAAATGTAGCCCCGCTCCCGACGGACCCTGTGGCCCACCTCCTCGGTCACCATCCGGGGAGAACGGAGTCTCTCCCCCAACGCCCGTCGCAGGCCTTCGAGTACCTCTTCGGCCCTCATCCTCTCTCCTCGGTTCCTATCCCCAGGGCTCTCTCCTTCTCCTCCAGCTTCGCCACGGCCTTAACCACCCCGTCGATGATGGCCTCCGGCCGGGGAGGACAACCGGGTACGTAGACGTCCACCGGCACCACATTGTCCACTGGCCCCAGGACGTTATAGGACCTGTAGAAGACGCCACTCGTCGAGGCGCACCCTCCGACGGCGATCACCACCTTCGGGTCCGGTGTCTGCTCGTAGATGCGCTTCAGGCGTTCGTACATGGGCCGGGTCACCGTCCCCGTGACGAGGAGCACATCCGCGTGGCGCGGAGAGCCCACCAGTCTTATCCCAAACCGTTCCACATCGTAACGGGGCGTGAGGGCAGCTAGGATCTCGATATCGCACCCATTGCAGCCCCCGGTGTTGACGTGGTATACCCAGAGGGCCCGCCTGAACCCCGAGAGCTTGGCCTTGCTGCCCATCACAACATCACCACCAAGATAGCCACTCCCAGGACCACCACCAGCCAGCCGATGTAGTCGCCGATGAACCCCGTGTGGAACGCCCGAAGCGTCTCGATGAGGGGTCGGAGGCCGGCGACGAACCCCCAGTAGAGGTGCTCACCCCGGATGTGAGACCCCTCCTCCGGAAGCCGTTCGCCGGAGAGAAAAGGTTCCTCCTGTTCCGTCCCCCGTTTGTATGTCCGCCGCCCCTGGAGCCACAGGGCATAAGCCAGCCCCAGGACTCCCAGGGCCAAGAGCGTCCATACGATAGGGTTCCAAAAGCCTTCTCCGCTTCCGATTCCGCTCATCACTATCCCCCTAGAACGGCTGCCAGATAATCGGCCCGTCCCGCCCAGAGGGCCTGTACCGCTGGATCCACCAAGTGCTTCACGAAGAAGCCGGGGAAAAGGCCGAAGACCACGATCACCAAGGCAAGGGTGCCCATAGCGAGAATCGTTCCCCATTGCGTCCTCTCGACATGTAGCACCGACGGCTTAGGCCCGAGGAAAACGCTGTGGAAGGCCCGCAGCACCACCGCCAAGAGGAGGATGGAACTCAGGATCGCCAACACGGCCAGGATCGGCGAGAGGTGGAAGCTGGACTCGTAAATCAGGATCTTGGAGGCAAAGCCGTTCAAAGGCGGGATCCCGGCCAAGGCCAGGCTCCCCAGGAGGAAAAGGCCCCCTTCGGCCTTCAACACGTGCCCCAACCCTCCTAACCGGGAGAGCTCCTTGGTACCGGCCGCCCGTTGGACTACCCCCACGAGGAGGAAAAGGAGCCCTACCGTGGCGGCGTCGTTGATCATGTGGAAGATGCCGCCGCGTAGAGCGACCTGGCCGAATCCGGCCCCGGTCATGAGGGAAGCCGCGCCTACCCCGAGCCCGAGCAGCATATATCCCAATTGCGATACGGCCCCAAAGGCGATCAACCTCCCCAGGTCCTTCTGTACCAAAGCCATGAGCGCCGCCACCACGATGGTGAGCACGCCGAAGGCGGCGATGAGCCAGCCCACCCCGGGCGTGGCCAGGACTCCGCCGAAGAGGGTGAAGACCACCCGCGACAGCCCGTAGATGGCCGCTTGGGTGTTCACCACTAGGAGGATCGTCGCCGATGGGGGGGCCTCGCCATAGGCATCGGGGGCCCACATGTGGGCCGGCACCGCCCCGGCTTTCATCAGTAACCCTCCCAGAAGCAGCCCCAGAGCGATCCGGTCCAAGAGACCTCCGGTCACCTTAGAGGAGATATAGGCGATGTTCAGGGCATCGTACTCCCCGTACAGGATCCCCACAGCCAGGAGCACCAGGAGTCCGCCCAAGGTATACATGACCATGGTCTTGAAGGCCGCCTCTGGAGGACGCGATTCCCAAGTCCTGTAACCGATGAGGCCGCAGGCGGCGATGCTTGTTATCTCGAAGAAGACGAAGAAGTTGAAGAGGTCCCCGGTGTACACGAGCCCCAGTATCCCCGCCCAGAGGAGGAGGTAGAGGGACATGGCCAGGGTCTTTCCCTCCTCCTCCCGTAAGAACTGCAAGGTATAGACGAGTCCCACGATCCCTGCCAGGAGGGCGATCACACCCATGAAGGCCGAGAGGGCATCCACCTCCAGGACGATCCGAATGGGAAAGCCGCCCTGTACCACCGCCGCGGCCGGCGATGCGGCCCCAAGGGTGTAAACCCAGACCTCGCCCCCTCCCAGGACTTTCACCGCCACGACCAACGCCACAACCAGGGTGAAGACACCCACCACGATGGCCCACAGGTCGCGGAGCTCCCGCCGCAGCTTTCCCCACAGGGGCAGCGCAAAGGCCCCGAGGAGCGGTATCACTATCGCTAGAACTGGCGCGTGGGTCACCATGACCTTACCCCTTCAGTTCCCGTATCTTCCCGCCATCCAGCGTGCCTTGGTGTCGGTAAATCACCACCACGAAAGCCAACATCAGGGCCGTGGTGGCCAAGCCGATCACGATGGCGGTGAGGGTCAGGGCCTGGGGCGTGGGGAAGACCATCCGGCTGGCTCCCGGGGGGGCGTAGGTGTAGATCGGAGCCACAGCATTCCTCACGTATCCGAGGCTCACCAGGAAGAGGTTAACCCCGTTCTCAATGATGGTGATTCCGATCACTAACTTGATAAGGTTACGCCGTACGAGCAGGGTGAAGAGTCCTATGGCGATGAGCAGCATGCAGACGACAAACGGCATGTTACCCATCTTCCCCCTCCCCTCCTTTGCCGAAGAGGGCAAGGAGCAGCACCACTGCCCCCAGCCCAGCGATCACCTTGAAGCCCACTGCCCAGTTCATCAGGGGCAACGTTCCAGCGCTGTTCAGGATCCCCGGATTGGGACCGAGGGGCACCGATGCCCCGAAGAGCCCACCGGAGTTCGCTAGGACATTGCGGAAGAAGGTAACGCCGATCCCCAGGAACGCCAGGGCCACAAAGGCCAACGCCCCCAGATCCTCGACCACCGAGAACCAGGTCTTCGCCCGCACCAACCTCTCCGCACCGAAGGTCACCACAACCAGGGCCACCAGTGAGGCCACCACCGCCCCTCCCTGGAAGCCGCCCCCGGGAGTGAGGTGCCCGTGCATGATCACATACGCCCCGAAGGCCAACCCCACGGGCAGGACGATCCGGGCGATGGTCCTCACAACGACGCTCATCGCACCGCCCTCCGCAGCACCAGCGCTACCCCCACCACCGCTGCCAGGAGCACCGTTGCCTCACCCAGGGTATCGAAGCCGCGGTAATCGAAGACGATGGAGGTGACCACGTTGTTGGCAGCTACCTCCTTTTGGGCGTTGGCGATGAAGTAGTCGTCCATCTCCGAGGAGGAAGGGATCCCGAAGGGATGGAGCCACACGGCAGCGCCGATGAGGTAAGCGACCACAACCAACAATGCACCAGCGAAGAACCAGCGCCGCATCACTCCTCCTCCCTGGAGCTCGTCTTTCTGATGGCCAGGATGTAAATCGCGGTCGTCAGAGCCGCCCCGATCCCGGCCTCGGCGATGGCCACATCCGGTGCCTGGAGGAGGTAGAACTCCAACGACAAAAGGAGGCTTGAGGCGGCCAGGGCGATCACCGCCGCCAGAAGATCCCGCAGCCAAGCCGCCAGGGCCGATCCCACCACGATCAGGACCAGGACCATGACGTGCATCGCTGTCATCGTTTTTCCTCCAGTTTGTCCACCACCGCCCGGAAGGGCCGTATCCCCGCCCGGTATGCCCCCCGGGCCAAGGCGTGGGAACCGGTGGGGTTGGTGATCAACAGGAAGAAAAGGGCCAAGAGGGCATGCACCGCCAAGGTGCCACCCGCTCCACCGCCCTGGGCGAACCCGTAGATCACCACCGCCAGGATGGAGAAGATGGAGCCGAAGGTGGTGCACTTGGTGGCCCCGTGGATCCGGGTGTAGACGTCCGGGAAACGCAATAGCGCCAAAGCCCCCAGGCCGTTGAAGGCAGCGCCGATGGCCAGGAAAATGTAGATGAGGATCTTCATTTGAGCCCCCCCTCGAGATACCGAGCGATGTAGAGGGTGGCGATAAAGGAAAGCAACGCATAGACGATCGCCACATCCACGAAGACCACCTGGCCGAAGGCGGCTCCCAAAAGGACCATGGTGGCCACCACCAAGGTGTTCACGGTATCCAAGGCCACGGCCCGATCGGGAGTGGTGGGCCCAGCGGCCAGCCGGCCCATGGAGACGAAGATGTAGCCCACCATCACCGCCGCGGCCACCGCGAACCCAAGCTCCGCGATCATTCCGCTATCCTCCTCACCCACGCCGGGAACGGACCGCATACCTCCTCCGGCCTGGGCTCGGGGTTCCGCACGTAGATCCAGTGGACGTAGAAATCCCCTGTCCCATCGTCCACATCCACGGTCAAGGTACCCGGGGTGAGGGTGATGGAGTTCGCCAAGAGCGTCCGGCCGAAGTCAGTCCTCAAGTGCGGTTGGAACCGCACGATCCCCGGCTTGATCTTGCCAGTGATCACCCGATAGGCGACATCTATATTGGCCTTGGCCATGGAGAAGAAAAAGGGCCCGATGAAATAGACCAGGAAAAGTAACCACCGATGGGGGGAAAGCAAACGCCACCCGCCCCTTTCCCAAACGATTTCCCCCACGATCACCCCACCCAGTGCGGCGATCACAGACCCGGCGATCAACTCCCCCAGGGACCAAAGCCCCAAGTTTCCTGTCCAAAGCGTCAAGATAAGATAGACGAGGAAGATAACGCCTGCTGTTGCCACCCAGACCGCGACCCTGCGCATGGCGCGAAACTATAACGCAAGTCCACGTTGGAGGACAAATTGTCCGCCCCCCAGGGGTATATCATGCGTTTGATCTTCGTCAGTCCGGATACTGACGGACGTCAGTACACGGCCCGCTTCCGAGTGATAGAGGGGGATTTTTAGGGATTCGCCTCCAGCGGTAGTTCGATCTCACCGGCCACCCTCAGGGGCGCGATCCGGAGCTCCCTCATCCCCCGTTCCCCGCCGGGAGAGCGTAGGCCCGAACACGGCGCCTCCGGGGACCGTCGAATTCACAGAAATACACCCCCTGCCATGTCCCCAAAGAGAGCCTTCCTCCCTCCACCGGCAGGATCAAGGTCGGCCCGAGGAGGGCGGAGCGCAGATGAGCCGGCGAGTTCCCCTCGGCGTGGCGGAAGGGGATCGCCGGGACCATGGCCGAAAGGGCCCGGTTCACGTCGTGCCGCACGTCGGGATCGGCGGACTCGTTCACCGTCAGGGCCGCTGTAGTGTGGGGACAGAATAGGACCACGAACCCCTCGGAAAGCCCCAGCTCCCTGATCGCACCCTCCACTTCCCCGGTGATATCCAGTATCTCCTCGTGGGAGCGGGTGGGAACCTGGATCTCCACGTACCTCATCCCAGGGCCTCCTTCAGCTCGGCGGTGAGCCTCTCCTTGTCCTCCAGGCCCCGGACGTGGAAGATGGCCTCGTCGTCGGTCCGCATCACCGAAACGAGCTCCAGTTCCCAGCGGGCCAGTACCTCCAGGGCCCGGTATACGTCCGTGTTCTCCCGCAGCTGTATCCGGATCCGGGTACCCTCTTGGCCGATCCCGGTGAGCTTCACCAGGGCCCGGATCACCCCTCCCCGGGTGATCACCCCCACCAACCGCCCCTCCTCCACCACCGGGACCAGGGCATGGCGCTCCGCCAGCAGGGCCACGGCCCGCTCCACCGGGTCGTCGGCCCGGAGGACCACCGTGGGCTGGGCCGCCAGTTTCCCCGCGGGGAGGTCCGGCTTGGGGGCGGCATCCAGGGCCTTGCGCGTGAGGAAGCCCACCAGCCGCCCCCCCTCGTCCACCACCAGGACCAACACCAACCCCAGCTCCTCGGCCAGGGCACGGGCCTCCCCCACCGGGGTCCCCACCAGGACCCGGGGTGGATCGGGCTCCATCCAGTCCCTAACCCTCATGCGCCGCCTTCGCCTCCGCCACGATCTTCTCCTGAAGCTGTGCGGGTACGAAGTCGTAGCGCAGGAACTCCATCTGGAAGGTGGCCCGCCCCTGTGTCATGGATTTGAGGTCCAATGCATAGGAAAGAAGCTCCGCCAAGGGGACCTCGGCCTTGATCACGGTCTTTCCGTCCTGAGACTCCATCCCCAGGACCTTCCCCCGGCGGGCGTTCAGGTCGGAGATGATGTCCCCGGTGAAGGCCTCGGGGGTGATCACCGTGAGGAGCATGATGGGCTCGAGCAGCGCTGGGTCCGCTTTCTCCGCAGCGAGCTTGAAGGCCTGGCGCGCTGCGATCTTGAAGGAAAGTTCAGAGGAATCCACCGGGTGATACATCCCGTAGAAGACCACTGCCTTGATGTCCACCATGGGGTAGCCGGCGAGGATCCCCTCTTGCATCGCCTCGCGTACCCCCTTTTCCACCCCGGGGATGAACTGCTGCGGGATGACGCCGCCCTTGGTCTCGTCCAGGAACTGGAAGCCCTCGCCCCGGGGCAGGGGCTCGATCCTGAGGTGCACCTCGCCGAACTGCCCATGGCCTCCCGTTTGCTTCTTGTGCCGGTACTGGGCGGTGGCTTGTTTCCTGATCGTCTCGAGGTAGGGGATCTTGGGGATGCGGTACTCCACCTCCACGTTGTAGCGGTTCTTCAGACGCTCCCGCACCACATCGAGCTGCACATCACCCATCCCCGAGAGGATGGCTTCCTTCGTGACCTCATCCCGCTTGTACTCCAAGGTGGCCTTGATGGCCGCCATCTCCCGCATGGCGGTGGAGAGCTTCTCCTCATCAGCCTGTGACTTGGGGTAGACGGCCCGGGAGAAGATGGGCTTGGGGAAGGGGGGCATGGGAACGGGTTCCGCCCCTTCCACGGCGATGGTATCCCCCAGGGCGATATCCTCCATCTTCCCCAGGGCACCGATGTCCCCCGGCCCAAGGGAGGAGGTCTTCTCCAGCTTCGTCCCGCGCAGGACGTAAATATCCCGGAGCTGTACCTTATTCCCCGTGCGCAAGAGGACCCAGGAGTTCCCCTCGGAGAGCTCGCCACCCGCCACCCGCACGTGGGCGATGAGGCCGAGGTAGGGGTCGGAGATCAGATTGAAGGCCCAGACCTTGGGGGATTCCTCCACCGCCGGGGCAGGGGCCAGCGCCTGAAGGTACCCTAGGAGCTCCTTCAATCCGATCCCGGCGGCGGCTGAGCCCCAGAGGACGGGGATCAGGGACCGTTCGGCAACCCCCTTGGCCAGGGTGGTTGCGAGCTCCTCCCGCGTGATCTCTTCGTCCCCCAAAAACTTCTCCGCCAGGGCATCATCCAGGGTGGCGATCTCCTCCACCAGCTGACCCCTCAGTTCCTCCAACCGATCAGCGATCTCCTGGGGGAAACCCTTCCCTTCGAGGAGATCCACCACCCCTGCCAGCTCCCCTCCCTGCCGTAGCGGCCACTGGATCGGCCAAAACTTCCCCGGTAGCTTCTCCCTGAGCTCGGAGAGGACCTTGTCCGGATCGGCCTCCGGCCGGTCCATCATGTTGACGAAAACGACGACGGGCTTCTCCGCCTTGGCCAGGATCTCCCAAGCCTGCTCCGTGACGACCTCCACAGGCTTTTCCCCGTGGACCACCAATACCACCAGATCCGCGGTGTAGACCGCCTTGATGGTCTCCTCGACGAATTCCCCCAACCCGGGAGCCACCAGGAAATTGAGTTTCCCGCCGTTCCAATTACAGGAGCAGACCCCGAGGTCGATGGAATAACCCCGCCGTTTCTCCTCGGGGGAGGGATCGAGCTGTACCTCCTTCTCCCCCGCTATTTCCAGGAGTTTTCCCACGAGGGTGGTCTTGCCAGAGCCCGAGTGTCCCACAAAACCGATGTTCCGGGTTTGCCCCATCCACATCACCTCGGTATTTGCGAATTCCTGCGGAGTATAGCCGTTGAGGCCATCCGGGGCAAAACCCCCTGCCGGGGGCCCTGTTGAAAGAGGGATAATCTCCTTAGGCGAGCTTTTGTCTACATGGGGGACTGCCATGGGCCTTTCTCCTTAGCAACTTGAGCTCAGTTTCCGCAAGAGGGCGGGGCTTTTAGGGAAAGTGGTGGATCAGTTAGCGGTGTGGTAACGGGGCAGGAAGGTGGGAGGAGGATCCCCAAACCCTGAGGTGCCTCACGTGGGTTTAGGGCACCGTCTCCCTGGAAGACCTTTTGGAGTGTATGAGCAACGGCCCAAGGTTATGAGCGAGGAATACCGCAAGCGGAAATCCATAATAGAGAGATGGCCCCTATGGACGTTGGCTTCACTGACAGAGGGGACTAAGATAGACTTTTGCTGGGAGAACACGGATTCCCCATGGAGAAGATTGTCATCAGAGGGGCCCGGGAGCATAACCTGAAGAACATCGACCTCGAGATCCCCCGGAACAAGCTCGTGGTGATCACCGGGATCTCGGGGTCGGGGAAGTCCTCCCTTGCCTTCGACACCATCTACGCCGAGGGACAACGCC
>CAYTCK010000026.1:0-14455 GCA_964436445.1 uncultured Thermotogaceae bacterium
GCTCGGCAAGGGGAAGATCCTACACGCGAGCGCAACGGCGGGGATGGTCACGGTGTCGTCCCTTCCCGAGGGCCCGATGGCCCTGCGACGGCCTATCCTTTTAGGCGCCGATAGAGCTCCACGTATTCCCGGGCCGAGGCCTCCCAGGAGTGATCCTCCCGCATCCCCCGAACCATGAGCCTCCTCCAGGCATCCCGGTCGTTGCGGTAGAGGTCCACAGCCCGTTTCAGGGCCGCGAGCATCGCCTCCGGGGTGTATTCCTCGAACAGGAACCCGTTCCCAGAGTCGCTCCCGGGGTCGCACTCCCGAACGGTGTCCTTGAGGCCACCGGTGGCCCTGACCACGGGCACCGCCCCGTAGCGCAGGGAATACATTTGGTTCAGACCACAGGGCTCGAACTTGGAAGGCATGAGGAAGATGTCGCTTGCAGCCTCGATGCGGTGGGCCCACTCCTCGGAGAAGGTGATCAGGGCCGCGACCCGGCCGGGGTAACGGCTCGCCGCGTCCCGTAGGGCCTCCTCGTAGCGTGGCTCCCCGGTCCCCAGGACCACGAACTGGATGCCAAGAGACATCATGCGGTCGAAGGCCGGGATGATGAGGTCAAAGCCCTTCTGCTCCACCAGCCGGGAGATCATGCCCACCAAGGGGACATCCGGTGTCACCTCCAGCCCCAGGGCCTCCTGAAGCCTCCGTTTGTTGATGGCCTTCCCTGAGAGGTCGTCAGCCGAATAGTGGGCCCAGATGTGGGGATCGGTGGCCGGGTCCCACAGGGAATAGTCCACGCCATTGAGGATTCCCACGAGCTCCCCCCGCTCCGCCCGCACTCTGAGGATCTCCTCCAACCCCTCTCCCCTCTCTAGGATCTCCTGGGCGTAGCTCGGGGACACGGTGTTCACCATATGGGCGAACTTTATGCCCCCGTAGAGGAGGTTGAGGACACCCCGGTGGGTGATGGCCGCCGTGGCCTCAGGGGGAAGACCGGTGGACGCCGCCTGTTCCAGGGGCGCGGTTCCCTGGTAAGCCAGATTGTGGATGGTGAGGAGGACCTTAACGTCCCGGAGGGCGCTGTCTACGAGCTCATAATGCAGAAGTACTGGCACCAAGGCCGTATGCCAGTCGTGGATGTGGATGATATCCGGCACCCATCCCAATCTCTCCGGGAGCATGCCCCCCGCCCAGGAGAGGAAGGAAAAACGGGCTATGGCATCCGGATACTCCTTGCCCCCCTCCCCGTAGATCCCCGGGCGGCGGAAGAAGGGCGGATGATCGAGGAAATATACTTCCACATCGCCTCGCGGGAGCTGGCCCCGGTAGACGACGCATTCTTTGCCCTCCTCCCCCAGGGGCACGGTGTACCGGGCCACCTCCTCCAGTGAGGTCCTTTCCTCCACCCCCAAGTACCTGGGGAGGGCGATGGCTACCTGCAGGCCCATCCCCTTCAAGGCCCGGGCCAAGGAGGAGACCACATCGGCCAATCCCCCCACCTTGGCGAAGGGCGTTGCTTCGGCGGCGATGAAAAGCACCCTCATCTTTTCCTCGAGGTCACTATAAACCGGTTTCCCTGCGGCGGCAAAACCCCAGGGCCTGCGCCAGTGGCGGTGAGGGGATAGGATTTCCCGATGCAGGGGCGGGAGGTGATGGCCATGGGAGGTGTGTTGACCTTCGTCCTCGCCGGGGGGAGAGGGGCCAGGCTCCATCCTCTGACCCGGGACCGAACGAAACCCGCCGTCCCCTTCGGGGGGATCTACCGTATCATCGACTTCACCCTGAGCAACTGCCTTCACTCTGGACTCCGGCAGATATACATCCTCACGCAATACAAATCCCTTTCCCTGGAGCGGCATATCCGGCTGGGCTGGAGCATCTTCAACCCCCTGGTGGGGGAGTTCATCGCCACGGTCCCCCCACAGCAGCGGTTGAGCGAGGGTTGGTACCGAGGTACAGCCGATGCCATCTGGCAAAACTGGTATTCGGTGGAACGTTTCACCTTGGAGCGAGGGGAGCCTGAGGCCATCCTCATCCTGGCCGGTGACCATATCTACAAGATGGATTATCGGGAATTCCTCCGTTTCCATCGGGAGAAGGAGGCAGACGTCACCGTAGCGGCCATCCGTGTCCCGGTGGAGGAGGCCCGGGACAGGTTGGGGGTGTTGACGGTGGGGGAGGACTGGCGGGTGCTGGCCTTCACGGAAAAGCCCCGGGACCCGGAGGGGATCCCCGATGAGCCGGGGGTGTGCTTCGCCTCTATGGGGATCTACGCCTTCCGACATCAGGCCTTACGCCAGGTCCTCGAGGCCGATGCCAGCGATCCCCACTCCTCCCACGATTTCGGCCAGGATGTCCTCCCGGGGATGGTGAGGGAAGGCTTTCGGGTATATGCTTTCCCCTTTGAGTTGGGGAATCGCAACGATGTGGTTTACTGGCGGGACGTCGGGAGCCTCGATGTCTTCTGGGAGGCCCACATGGACCTTGTGGCTGCGGTGCCACAGTTCAACCTCTATGACCGCAGCTGGCCCATACACACCTACCACGAACCCTGGCCTCCGGCGAAGACGGTACACGATGAGCCCGACAGACGGGGGGTCGCCCTGAACTCCCTTCTCTCCCCGGGCTGCATCGTTTCCGGGGCCACCGTCGTGCGCTCGGTGCTCTCCCCCGGCGTCCGGGTCCACAGCCACGCACGGGTGGAGGAATCGGTCCTTTTCCACGGGGTGGAGGTGGGGCGAGGGGCCAGGATACGGCGGGCCATTATCGACAAGAACGTGCGCATCCCCCCGGGGACGGATATCGGCTACGACCTGGAAGCCGATGCCCGGCGTTTCACCGTCACCCCAGGGGGCATCGTGGTGATCCCCAAGGAGACCATCCTGGACTGAGGAGGGAAGATGCCGGAATTGCGTCGCGGTCCCATAACGGACAAGTGGGTGATCATCGCCCCGGAGCGGGCCAAGCGTCCCTCGGATTATCGGGTCCCCCAGGAGAAGGGGAAGGAGGAGAACCCGCGTACCTGCCCCTTCTGCCCCGGAAACGAGGGGATGACCCCTCCGGAGCTCTACCGGGTGGAAGACGGCAGGGGGGGCTGGCTGGTGCGCGTTGTCCCCAACAAATACCCTGCCCTTAGGGATTACCCCGAACTGGGGCGGGAAGCGGTGGGGGGGTTCTTCGACCGCATGAACGGAGTGGGGGCTCACGAGGTGGTGATCGAGGGACCGTATCACGACAGGGACCTCGCCGATCTCCCCTTGGAACACGTTAGGCTCGTGGTGGATACCTATGTGCTGCGGCTCAAGGAGCTGATGAAGAACCCCTGGCACCGTTACGTGCTCCTCTTCAAGAACCACGGTCCCCAAGCCGGAGCATCCCTTTCCCACCCCCATTCCCAGATCATCGCCACCCCTGTCACCCCGGCCGACGTCCGGGACAAGCTCCAGGCTGCCCGGGACTACTACGAGCGCAAAGAGCGCTGCATTTTCTGCGACATGCTCCTCCAGGAGTTGGGGGACGGGAGGCGTATCGTGGAGGAGGTGGACGGGTATGTGGTCTGGGCACCCTTCGATTCCCGGTTCCCCTTCGAGGTCCATATCTATCCCCGCTACCACGCCCATGACTTCACCCAAATGGATGAGGGACAGCGCTCGGGGTTCGCCAGGGCCCTGAAGCGCACCCTGCGGCGCCTGAAGACACTGCTCGGCGACCCGCCCTTTAACTTCGTCCTCCAGAACGCCCCTAACCCCGTTCCCCGTCCTGGGAAACCCGACTACTGGGCCACCCTCCAGTACGACTACCATTGGCATCTGGAGATCATCCCACGGCTCACCCAGGTGGCGGGGTTCGAATGGGGAACGGGCTTCTACATCAATCCCATGCCGCCGGAGGACGCCGCCCGCTATTTGCGAGAGGTGGATCCGGGCTGCTGACCCTTTTCGTCTTGCCCGTGCTCCTTTTTTCCCCTGCGGGAGCGCACCTGGATCCAGGTGTGCTGGCCCCGTTGGGTTTCCATCTCCAGGGCTTGGGGGAATTTTCGAGCCCCCTCCAGCTCCCAGGCGTAGAGCTTATCCCCCTTGGCGTAATCCCGGAGGAAGGCTTCGTCGGCCAGGTGCTTATCGCGGTGGGCCCGCAGCTCCTCCACGGTGAAGGGCCCCTTCACTCCTTTGATCTCCACGGTGCCGATGAGTTTCCCCTGGCTCACCACGCCCACCCGGCCCCGGATCCTGGTGGGATGGCGGCGGATCTCCCAGCGTTTTTTCCCCTCCACGATGTAGGTGGCGTAGGGTTCCCTTACCCGGAAGGCCCTATCCGGGAGTTCATCCGCCCGGAAAAGGGTGCCGTAGCCCACCATGTAGATGGCGTCCGGTTCCAGTGCCGAGAGGACCTCCTGACGGTGGGTGACCAAAACCAAGGTTATCCCCTTCTCCCGCGCCAACTGCGACATCCGCCGGGCCAGGCGCCGTGCGGTCAAGGGATCCAAGTGAGCGGCGAACTCGTCGATGAGGACCAGGTTGGGTCGTTGGGCCAGGATATAGGCGATCCTGGCCCGCTCCCGCTGGCCGGTGGAGAGCTCCCCGAAGGGGGCGCGGTAGAGGACCACATCGGAGATGCCGGCGTAATTGAGGATCTCGATGGCTAGACCCTCATCCCCCACCAGCCGATAGAGGACCTCGATGATGGGATCGGAGCCGAACGTCGGCTCGAATTCCCCGGGGATGAGGATGGCCACGCGGGCGTTCCCCGGCAACTCCCACGTGCCGGAATCGGGAAGGTAAAGGGGGTCCTCGCTCCCGGTGAGAAGGCCCCACAGAAGGCGCAGGAGGGTCGTTTTCCCGCTCCCCGAGGCCCCCACGATGGCCGTCACCTTGCCGGGTTCGATCGTCACGGATCCGTTTTTGATGACATACTTCTGTATCTCCCGCTCGCGGGCCCCGAAGGCCTCCAGTGCCCGGCGCACAGGAGGGGAAAGGGCATTCAGGTCAAGCCGATTGTGGTAGGACTTGTAAATTCCCCGAAGGACGATGGGGGCTTCCAGGGGCTCCACCGGGGCGAACCGCGGCCGATAGAGTCTCCCTCCGTGCTCCTTGGCCACGGGATCCCGGGAGAGGAAGGAACGGATGTAGCCTGCAGCCCTCTCGGTCAGGGGCTTGTAAAGGACCGGACGGCCGCTTCCGGTATCCCAGAGGTAGAGGAAGCCAGCCTTCTCCATGAAGGGGTTATAACGGGCCATCATGGCGATGGTTTCGATGGCTTCCTTGGGACAGCGCATGTCCGGAACCCAGCGCTCCCGCATCCAGTCGGCTAGCGCCTCCAAGGCCAGCTGCCCCAGGCCATCGACCCGGTAGTCGGGATGGACCACCACCCGGGCCAGCCTGGCCACCGGGGAACGGGTCTGCCGCAGCGCCTCCCCCTGGATATGCCACCATTCCTCCGGGGATCCGCCGCCCCGGGCGGCGAAGGGATGGGCGAACCACTCCTCGGGAAAAACCCGCTTGCGTACATCACGCTGGATGCTCCCATCCGGGAGGCGCCGGTTCATGAGGGGGATGGGAGGGTCCACCCGGACGTAGCCCACGTATTGGGGCTCATAGGGTTCCCTCTCCACAAGCTCCAGGACCAAAAAGCGGGAGGCCCTGGTGGCGTCCTTCAGATCGTGGAACCGCATGGGGGTCCCGCAACGGGGGCAGGAGGGGCGGGCGTTGGCCTCGTGATAGACACCACAGGCCTCACAGTACCAGAGGCCGATCACCTCGTCCTTGGACGCGTAGTGGTACTGCTCCAGCTCCACAATGGCCTCGTAGTCCCTCTCGTAACGTGCCTCCCGGGCGAGGAGACGATAGGTATAGAGGGGCTCCCCGGTGATGGGGGAGGTGCGCTCCCGGATGTACTCCCGGACGAAGAGGGGCCAGATCTCCACCTCTCCCCGCAGGGAAAAGTCCTCGAAACCGATGTCGCCATTCCCCTTCGTAGAAAGCTCAAGCTCCTGGCCTTCCGTGAGCCACTGGGCCACCGTCCCGGTCATGGGGAGGCGGAACTCTTCTCCTCCCTCCCCCTCCACCACCACCGTGCCCAGGTAACGGTAGTTGTGCCGTTCGATCTCCACCCGCTTTACCCTAACCCTCATCCCGAGGGATTCTAAGGGAGGGAAAGGGGAAGAAAAAAGGGGACGGCTTGGGCCGTCCCCTCTGTACCGATACCTCGATAGGGACTCAGATCCCGCCGCCCTCCAGCTCCTCGATGGTTGTCTCCCAGAAGATGAAGTGGGCGTGTTCGGTGTAGACGAGGGCCTGGCCGATCCGGAAGTCTATCGAGGGGATGAAGGGACCGGTGTAACCGCTGGGAAGGCCCACCACGAAGGGATTGTGGGGCGGGTTGACCATGAGTTGACGTAGCCGCACGATGCCAGCCGAGGACTCCAAGGTCCCATCGCCGTCCATATCAAGCTTCAGGTCCATGTAGATGGAGCTCGCCCCCTGTACCTGGAAGGAGTAGGTGACCCGGTCGTTCGTGACGGAACCCTCGAACACCAGCCTCCACTCACCGGCCGTGGGCTCCGGCACCAGCCCTAGGGGCGACGGGCCGGTTGCCGAGGAAACGTTGACGAACCGACCATCGGTGCGCAGCTCGATCCGGAAACGGTGCGGTGTGGCCCAGGATGGGGAGCCGTTCACCGTGATGTTCCAGGAGTCCGTACCCCAGACGTAGATCCCGGGGATCCCGTCCATATTGGGCATCCCCGGTGGCCCTGGCTGCACCACCTGGAGGGTCTGGGTGCTTTGAGCAGTGGCCCCTCGGTCATCGGTGACGTAGAGGGTGACCCGGTAACTGCCGGGGGCGTAGAAGGCCTGGGTGACCACGACCCCATAGTGATCCACGGTACCATCGCCATCCAAGTCCCAACTGTATGAGGTGATGGTTCCATCAGGATCGGTGGAGGCGCTGGCGTCGAATGTCACCGGTGTCCCCACCGGGGCCGGCGAGGGGCTCATGGTGAACCGGGCCACCGGGGGCTGATTCAAGGCGACCACGTTCACCGTCTTCGTGGTTTCGGTGCTAGCCCCCATGTTATCGGTCACCACCAAGCGCACGTTGTAGGAGCCCGGCGCGGTGAAAGCGTGGAAGACGACCCTCCCGGAAGCATCGGCAGTTCCGTCGTTATCGAAGTCCCACTGGTAGCTCGTGATGGTGCCATCGGGATCATAAGAGGCTGAGGCATCGAACTGGATCCAATCCCCAGGTTTGGGGTTGGCCGGGGTCCAGGTGAAGTCCGCCACCGGGGGTCGGTTCAGGACAACTACGTTCACCGTCTTCGTGGCCTCGGACCTGGCCCCCATGTTATCGGTCACTACCAGACGCACGTTGTAGGGACCAGGACTGGAAAAGGCATGTGAAACGACCCTCCCGGTGGCGTCGATGGTCCCATCGTTATCGAAGTCCCACCGGTAGCTCGTGATGGTGCCATCGGGATCGTAAGAGGACGAAGCGTCGAACTGAACCGGTTGGCCCGGGGCAGGGTTTGCCGGCGTGAAGGTGAAGCTCGCCACTGGCGGTTGGTTGGCCACAGGGGAAAGGGTGATGTTCAAGGTGCGGGTATGGCCGGCCAGGAGATAGATCCTGCGGCTCCAATCGCGGTAGCCAGCCTTCTTCACTAGAACATCGTGCCAACCGGCCACCAGGACCAGAGTCTTAGGAGTGTAGCCCCGGAAGATGTTGTCTACATAGAGCTCGGCGAAGGGGGGTGTGGTGTTCACCTGCAACGTGCCGTAGGCAGGCGGCGCACCGGAGACGATCTGGAAGCAGGTGAAGTCGAAGGCCCGTTCCGCCGGCTCGGGGATGAGCCCCAATACCCGGGCCTGGATCTGGGCCCGCCAGCCCTCGGGATCGTTCCCCAAGAGCGGGAAGGGAATGTCGGCGGAGAACTCGCCCCAGATCCCCGATACCGGCTGTGTAACCGCCATGATCTGGAGGTACTCGGTACCGGTGGGCGGTGTGACCCGGAAATGGTAGTTCTTCCCTGGGGTGGGTACGGTATAGGTACCAGCCCGGAAGAAATTCTGCTGATCGAAGTAGTTAGGGAAGATGAGACGGACAGCGCCGGTAGGTTCGATGTCCCAGATGTAAATGTAGGCGTCCTTGTTGATACGGAAATGGATCTGCACCGTCTCGCCGACGGCATAGGCGGGCTTGTCCACCCAGATCTGCACCTGGAGGCCTTGGGGCGCCGGTGGCTCCACCACGATGCCCTTCGGCGCCACCGGAGCGTTCCCTCCCCAAGCGGATAGTGCCAGGAAACTCAATGCCAGGATAACGATCGTGCTACGCATAAAAACTACCCCCTTTCGGAACTGAAGGTGCGCTTTATTATTTGCCCCACCATGTCGGGGCTCAGCGCCTGGAGAAGATGGTCTATGTACTGCACCGCGAATCCGCTCGCCCTAAGACGCCGGAGCCTCTCGACCACGGCGTTGTACATCCCCTGGGTGTCGTTGGGACTCCCCCCCTTAGCGATGAAATCCGCCAGGGCGCCAGCAACTTCCACCTCCACGTCCTCCCAGGTCGGAGTATGGCCGTGGATCTCCATGCCCCCGATGTTTATGCTGAAGGAGGAAGTGGCGATGGAGTGGGGCCTGTGAGCCGAGAGGACGCCGTGGGCAGCCAATATAAGGCCGGCCCTTAGTTCGATATCGTTGCGGACCATGTCCCAGGGAAGCCCCATGCGGATGTCCCGCGAAAGGGTGTTCATCAGGTAGTCCAAGGGAAGATCAAGGCCCAAGAGGGGCACCATAATGTCGGTGATCTCTACCGCCAGGGCATCCGGAGCTCCCTCGAGGTTGCGGAAGAACCCGAGGGCGACTGCCGGGGAGACGAGCCCCTTGGCGAAAGCCCGGGGCAGCGACTGGAGCCAGGCGTTCTTCACGCTCAAGGGGAGGGTCGAGTTACGGATCTCCTGCAACACGGCATCGGAGCTCCCCCGGCTGATGACGACGTTCACCTGCCCCAGGACACACGAGGCAGCCAAAAGGGCGAAGAACACGGCCAAGAGCTTCCTCATGAGCGGGATCTCCTCCCCACGTACCGCACCGAGGTGTATTGATTAAAGGTGCGGACGTATTCATCGGCAGAGGGGTCCTGGCCCACCCAATGGCCATCCACCAGGTAAGCGTACTCGTAGCGGCCCGGGGGCAGCTTCAACACCAGGGTCCAAACCCCGTCCCCATCGGGATCGGAGAGGGCAATGGGCTGCCATCCTGAGAAATCCCCCAGGACCGCCACCGAATGGGCCTCAGGGGCAACCAGGGCGAAGACGGTCCCTTCCTTGGCCAGGGCCGGGACCGGCTCGCCGGGCCGGACGAGACCCCCCAGGAGGATCCCCAGGCCCAGGGTCAGGAGGAAACCGGCCAGGGCTAGGGCCAGCCGCAACGCTGGCCGCGATGGCGCGAGGGTCCGAAGGAACCGCCGGACTAGGCTCACTTGGGTTCCCCCTTTGGCCGCGATGGCCCGCAGCACCCGCCCCTCCAGTCCCTCCAGACGGACGGCGGCGCGGTCCACCTCCCGGGACAGGGCCGCCCGGATAAGCTCCTCATCCCGGTCGTAATCAAACCGCATCGGCCATCACCCCCAATTCCTGGAGCTTGGCCTTAACCAAGCTACGTCCCCGGTAGAGGCGCGTTTTCACCGTTCCGGGGTTCATCCGCAAAACCTTGGCTATCTCCTCCACAGGCATCTCCTGCCAGTAGTAGAGGACGAGGGGGACACGGTAGGATTCGGGCAAGGACCACACCGCTTCCCGGACCTTGTCCAACAGTTCCTCCCGCTCGACCAGCGTGGCCGGATCGTCGTGCTCCACGAGCTCCGGCTCCGGTTCCAGTCGGCGCTTGCGACGCATGTTCTTGGCCACGTTGGCGGCTACCGTGAGAAGCCAGGTGGAGAACTTCCGTGAGAGATCATACTGGCGGAGTCGCTGGTAGGCGCGGATAAAGGTCTCCTGGGTAGCGTCCTCGGCGTCCGCCCAGTTCCTCAGGATCGCCAATGCAGTACCGAATACCGCCCGTTTATAACGGCTCACGATCTCACCCCATGCCTCCAAATCGCCTTCCAGGCTCCGCTGTACGAGCTCCAGGTCGCTCCCCCTCATCTCCACGTCCGCTTAATATACACCCCCTCGCCCTCCGGGGTTCCCCGCTGGAAAAGGCGCACCCCCCTTGGGGAAGAACGTCACTCCGTCCAGAGCGGAACTTCTTCCCAGGCTTTGGGACCGGATCCCATAATGACATTGCGGTATGCGAAAAGGAGGTGAAGCGCTTTGTGGAGGAGGATACTCCTCAGCGGGCTCGGTCTTTCGGTACTGGTGGGCCTCGCTGCCTGCACATGGCTTTTCAACCCATTGAACGCGGTGTTGCACGCCTATCCCCAGAGCGGGGAGGCCCCTCTGGAGGTAACCTTCGACATCTCGGAGTCCACCGGAAACATCGTCTCCTTCACCCTGGATTTCGGTGACGGTACCTCGGCCTCGGGCACGGACATCACCCAACCGATCCAACACACCTACGGTGACCCCGGGACTTACACCGCCACGCTCACCGTCCAGGATGGGAGGGGCAAGGAGGACACCGATTCCCTTGTCATTCAAGTGAAATACCCCGAGCTACAAGCCGTGCTCCACGCCGACCCCACGGAAGGGAATGCACCCCTCACGGTGACCTTCGATCCCTCGGATTCCGTAGGCCAGATCACGCACTTCTTGATTATCTTCGGAGATGGCGTACAGACGGAGGGAACTGACATTGACGTGACCATCGACCACACCTACACACAAACGGGCAGTTATACGGCCTTTCTGTTCGTTGACGATGCTTATGGGCAGAAAAGCTACGATTATCAGACGATCGAGGTCCACTAATTCGTGTTGGAAGTCGACTGAAATACCGAGCCCGCGTTATGGGGTGTGCCGAAAGGGCAAACCCGGAGCGATCCGGGGACGCAAAGCCAACGGGCCTCTCTGAGGTGGCCGGGCTGCCGAAGTACACCCCTTTTCCAAATGAATTCAAGGGAAAGGGGTGTGCACTATGTGGAGGAGGTGGAGCAAACGGCTCGCAGTGATCTGTCTTTCCTTGGGAGCGGTGGCTGGTCTTTCGGCCTGTTTCTGGAGTGGGCCCTTGAGGGCGGTCCTCATCGCCGATAAGAAAAGCGGGGAGGCCCCGCTCACTGTGACCTTCGACCTCTCCAAGTCCACGGGGGCCATCGCTGGCTTCACCTTGGACTTCGGTGACGGCCAGGTCCAGGAGTCCCACACGGATCTCACCGTGCCCATCTCCCACACCTACAACGATCCCGGACGCTATACCGTGACCTTTACCATCTACGACCGCAATGGCCGCACCAGCACCGATACCTTGGTCATCGAAGTGTCCTATCCACCTATCGGGGCCGAGCTCCGGGCCGACAAAACGTCCGGCTCCGCGCCCCTGACGGTGGAGTTCCACATCAGCGGTCAGGGAGCGTTGGTGAAGTACACCCTGGATTTCGGCGACGGCCAGGTCCAGGACCCACCGGCCTTCGACCCGGCCCCGGTGACCCATACCTATCAGCTTCCGGGTACTTACACCGCTACCCTCACGGTGCGGGACCGCTGGGGGAGGGAGGCGAGCTCCTCCTTGGAGATCCACGTGAGCCAGCCCGTGTTGCGGGCGGTGTTGGAGGCCAACCCTCAGATGGGCCCTGCTCCGTTACAGGTGAGCTTCGATCTCTCCCGGTCCGTGGGGGAGATCAGCGCCTACGAGCTCGACTTCGGGGATGGCGAGGGCGTGCGGGGGAGCGACATCACGCACTCCGTTGTCCACACTTACGTTGACCCGGGTACCTATACGGCACGGTTCACCGTACACGACTCTCACGGAAACGAGGATACCGCCACGTTGACGATCCGAGTGGACTACCCTCAGCTTGAGGCCTTGTTGGACGCCTCCCCTCAAACCGGATCCGCTCCCCTACGGGTCACCTTCGATCTCTCCCACTCCGTAGGGCCCATAAATTACTTCGAGCTCGATTTCGGGGATGGGGAGGCCGTGAACGGTACAGACATAACCCTGGCGGTGATCCACACCTACGCTGCCCCCGGGGATTACCTCCCGACATTGACCGTGTTCGATATCTACGGACGCTCCGACAGTTGTAGCCTCTTGATCCGTGTCCACTGACCGAGGACGAACAACGTAGCGAGGATCACCCAGAGGGGGAGATCACCACTCCGACTGTAGGGAGTGGAGTGACGGCAGAGGGGGACCCTGAGAAGGAGGGTCCCCCTCTCGCCTCGTATCCTCCCCAGTTCCTTGCCCCCGGGCGCGAAACCCCCCGTTATCCCGGTGACGGCGGCCTGGAGCACCGCACGTCCGGTCTCAGCCGCCCTCAGGGCCAGGAGAGCGTAGTGTTCCCAAAGGAACCGGGAACGGCCGAACCAGGAGTCGTTGGTGAGGACCAAGAAGACCCCTGCCCCTTCATCTCCCAAACGCCGGAAGAGCCAGGGAAACTGGGATTCCGAGCAGATGAGGATCCCGTAGTGCCTCCAAGGGGAGAGCCCCTTTCCCGGGGAGAGATCCTGAGGAAAGATCCCCTGCAGGAGCGCCCCGAACCCTAGGATCTCCCAGAGCTTCCGTCCCGGGAGGTACTCCCCGAAGGGGAGCAGCTCCACCTTCCGGTGGACGACTTCCAGCCTTCCCGCTGGTGTGATGACCAGGGCAGCGTTGTAGCACCTTCCCCCCTCCTGGACCCAACTCCCCAGGATGAGAGGCGCCTCGAGGCGGCTGGCCTCCTCCCGCAGGGGCGTCAGGAGATCAGGGCGGAGGCGCAGGAAGACGGGGAGGGCATCCTCCGGGAGGAGAACGAGGTCCAAGGGAGGTGTGAGCTCCCTCAATAGGTCCAAGTAAACCTTGAGGAGGCTCTCGGGTGGCTTTTGGAGGCGCTGGGGGAGGCTCACGCCCGGCTGCACCAAGGCCACCCGAAGCTCGCCTATCGGTTGCGGTT
This sequence comes from uncultured Thermotogaceae bacterium, assembly GCA_964436445.1. Lineage (GTDB taxonomy): Bacteria > Bipolaricaulota > Bipolaricaulia > Bipolaricaulales > Bipolaricaulaceae > CAYTCK01. Next base: position 13,009 of record CAYTCK010000026.1, read on the forward strand.
GGGACCAAGTCAGGGCGAGAACACTCAAAACCACCGGACCGATAAGGGAGCAGCCGAGCCAGCGCCGTTCACCTATCCCCTGAGCAAGGGAAGCGTTGGTCAAGGCCGTGAGGAACCCCATCCCCCAGGGCCCGATGACGGAGGCGGCCAGGAGGAAAGGCTGCCCCGCCAGCGCCGCGGGAAGGGTCCCGAAGACCACGCCCCAAGGGCCACTGCTCCGCAGGATCTCCAGGCCCGTCCAAACTGCCGCCAGATACAGGGGATTTCCGTTCGTGGAGAGGAGCCCCAGGATCGCCCCCCAGAGGGCCCCGAACAAGGCCATCCCCCCAACAGCGAGCCAGGCCCAGATACCGGCGATGGAACGCAGCTCACCCAGGAAGGAAAATTCTAGGGCGAAGAAGACCGTCCCGAAGAGGGCCCCGAGGAGCAGACGCTTCCCCATCGTCTCCCCGGGCAGGAAACGGAACACGGGGATCAGCGCGAACCATGCGAGCCACCCCCACCCCGGGACGAAAGAGGCCCATAGACAAACGGTGCTCGCGGAGAGCCACAGGGCCTTTAGCGTACCTTTCACACCGAATTATAATTCGCGCGAAATGCATCCCGTTTTTATCCGTATCGGTCCCTTCGAGATCCGCTACTACGGCTTGATGTACCTCATCGCCTTCGTGGTCGGCTACTTCCTCATCAGGGCCGAGGTCCGCCGTCGGGGTCTTCCCCTCTCCACCGAGGATCTCCTGGATCTCTTCCTGGTGACTATCCCTCTGGGACTTTTGGGAGCGCGGCTCTATTACGTCCTCTTCCGTTTGGACTTTTACGCCGCCAATCCCCTCGAGATCTTCGCCATCTGGCACGGGGGCCTCGCTATCCACGGTGGGCTCCTGGGAGGCCTTTTGGGGCTTTGGCTTTTCTCCAGGTGGAAGAGGGTCCGCTTCCTCTCCCTAGGGGATTGTGTGGTCCCAGCTGTGATCCTGGGACAAGCTTTGGGGAGGATCGGGAACTTTATGAACGGAGATGCCTACGGACTTCCCACTACTCTGCCTTGGGGAATCGTCTTCCCTCCCTCCTCCCCGGCCGGTCAGGCCTACCCTGGTGTCCCCCTCCATCCCACCATGTTCTACGAGCTGATCGGAAACCTCCTAGTTTTCGGCGTCCTCTGGAGGCTGAGGAAGCGTCCTGCCAAACCCGGTTTCCTGGTGGCGATTTATTTCTTGGGCTACGGCATCGTCCGGGGCTTGGTGAGTACCTTCCGAGGCGATTCCCTCTGGCTGGGGCCAGTACGAGCCGCTCACGTGGCAAGTGCCCTCATGGTTCTGGGAAGTACCATTTGGCTGTGGCGGGGTGAACTCTGGAGAGGGGAAAGCAGCGATGCGACCCAATCCGGTGCGTGAAGCGGCGCGGTGGGTAATGGAACGCGTCCGCTGGGTCTCCCTGGCGCGGGAAGGGA
>CAYTCK010000027.1:0-14189 GCA_964436445.1 uncultured Thermotogaceae bacterium
GAGGGGGTGATGGGGCTCGTCCTCCGTTATCTGCGTCCCGGAGGCGAGGTATTGGACGTGGGGTGTGGCGACGGCCGTATCCTGGAGCTCCTCGCCGCTAAGGGCGTGCGGGGGTTAGGGGTTGACCCCTGGCCCCGAGGGGGAAGTGTCCCCTGTGTGCGCCTGCGGGCCGAGGAGATCGGTTCCTTGGGGAGGAAATTCGCCCTGATCTATACCTTCCATTCCCTCCACCATTTCGCGGACCCGCAGCGATTCATCCATGAGGCCCGGGCGGCACTCGAGCCAGGAGGGATCCTTCTCATCGTCGATTGGATCGCCGGCGCCCACACCGGGGTGCGGGAACGCTACTTCAGACCCGAGGAGGTCAAGGGCTGGCTCATGGCCGCAGGGTTCGAGCTCATCGAGGAGGGTACGAAGGGGCAGTCCATGATCCTGGTCGCCCGCTCTCCCTTCATTCAGCGAGGAAAAGCTGATGGAATCTCTCCAACACTGCCCGGTGGTGGCCGGGGATGAGGACGTGGTGGTTCCCCAGAGGTTCCCGTAAGAGCTTCCGCAGGGCACCCTTGGGTGCCTTGAAGATGACCTGGGTCCGGCAGATGTCCTCGCGGCCTGGTCTCTCCGGGAGCACGTTCCCTTCCACGAAGAACGCCTGCTCAAGCCTCTCCCCCCCGAAGCGCACCAGGGTATACGGGCCTTTCCGCAATGCCCCCTCCACCGCGAGTCCCAACCCGGACTCGAAGTGCGTCCGCAAACGGAACCCATCGAGGAGGGCGAAGGGGGCGGTGCAGTGGGCAAGAAGCAATCTCTCGCGTTTCGGATCCACATCCACCGGGTTCGCCAAGAATCCGGGCGATCCGGTTAGCTCCTGGGAGATGATGAGGGCGATGAGCCCTGTGAGATCCCCTTCACAGCCCGCTGGAGTCCCCTCGCTCCCCAACCTGGCCAGGGCCCAACAGGCGGTCATGCGGTGGGGGAGGAGGCCGAAGCAGGCGATGGTGAATGCGGAGAGATCACGTTCCTCCACGATCCCCCGAAGGGCACTGTAGACCTTGCCCCCCATGGCGAGTTCCTCCTCCCCGGGTTCGACCCGCTCCCCCTGGGGCCGGGGTGGAGAGGCCACTCTCTGCGCTCGATGGACGACCTCCTCCAGGGGGATCCTCACCGGCTCCAGGCCGAGTTTTCCTTCCAGGATCTCCACCGGGGGGACGCTGGCCACGAGCCAAGGAGAGGGCTCACCGACGATCCCAACCCGTTTACCCTTGAGCCTCCGGGCGAGCTCCGCCGCGACCAGTGACCTCTCGAGCTCTTCCCGACAGGCTGGATCCCCCAGGTGGTGCAGCACGACCCGACGTCCTTCCGCCCTCAACTTGGCCACGGCCTCCAAGGCCGCGGCCAGGGAGTTCTGAGCTGGGTGTGAGAGGATGACGAATGGCCCTTCGGTTTCCCGGGAGAACTCGAGGAGTTCACGCTCCGTACCTCCGGTGAGCATGAGGACGAAGTGGACCGGCTCACCCCGTACTTCCTCCCTTGGACCGGGGCGTAAAGCTCCCTTTATATCCGGAGGTAGCCTCTCCAATACCGGGGATAGGAACTCCTCCGGCCTTCCCTGAAGGGGGGCAGCCAAGGGAAGGAAAGGGATCTCAGGAATGGGGAGCTCCATGGAGGGGGTCTTCCCACATGAAGCGGAGTCGGGGCACTCGGCGCACCCGGATCCGGTGAGCCAAGCGGCTGCGCAGGAAGCCTCTGTCCCGGCGGAAGGCGTCCATCACTTCCTGGCTGTTCCCCCCGTCCCCGGCGTAGACGTAAACGGTGGCCTCCAGCCCGTCCTGGGAGAGAGCCACCCGGACGATATCCGGAAGCGTCTCCTTGAGCACCGGATCCTTCGCTTCCGTGGCGATGATCTCCGAGAGCTCCCGCTGGATCTCCGCCTCCAGCCGGGCTTTGGTCCTGGGACGCATCAGAACACCTCCAGACGGTGATCTTCTAGGAAGAAATCCCGGGATCCCTGCAACCGTTCGAGGATCTCCTCCATCACGCCGTCCGCGTAGCCGCCGTCGCTGGAGACATTCGCCAGGGCCAGGATCACGAGGTCCCGCTCCTGAGAGGGAACCTCGGCGATGGAGACGTTGAAATGGCGTCGCAGATGGGCGACGAGGCGGTTCACCACGGCCCGCCGTTCCTTGAGGCTTCCCACAGCATAGAGGCGCAACCGCACCTCGAGCAATCTGACATGCATCTAGGCAGGCTGCACCTCCTTGACTTCGTAGACTTCCAGGACATCCCCGGGCTTCACCCCGTCGAAGTCCCGGATCCTGATACCACACTCCCGCCCCTGCTGCACCTCCCGCACATCCTCGGCGAACCGCTTTAGGGAGGCTATCTCCCCGGTGAAGATCTCCTGCCCGTCCCGCAGGACCTTCACCTTGCCGCCCCGGATAACCTTGCCTTCCCGGACCACACACCCGGCCACCACACCCACCCCGGGGATCTTGAAGGTCCGCTTGACCTCGGCCTCGCCCACCTTGGTCTCCACGTACTGAGGCCCCAAGAGGCGCTTGCCGGCACGTTCGATCTCCTGGATGAGATCGTAGATGATCTCGTAGGTGCGGACCGGGATCCCTCGCTGTTCAGCGAGCCTCGCTGCCCGAGGCTCCACCCGCACCCCGAAGCCCACCACCAGGGGTTCTCCCTCCTCGGCCGCTGCCGCCAGAAGCACATCCGATTCGGTGATAGGGCCTACACCGGCGTGCAGGAGATCGATCTCCACGTTCTCCAGCTCGATGGCGCCGAGCTCCAGGCGGGCCGCTTCCAGCGCTCCCACGCTCGCGGCCTTGAGGACGAGCTTCAGCTTCTTCTTTTCCTTCTCCGCCAGGAGCTCCTCGAAGCTCTTGAAGCGGGGTCGGGCCGGTTTCTTTTGGGCCTCTCGGCGCTCGGCCACGATGGCTTCCGCCTCACGGGGACTCTTTACCCGCTCCACCCGCTCACCCGGCTGAGGCACGTCGTTCAACCCCAGGACCTGAACCGGCATCCCTGGTGTGGCCTCCTTCACTTGCCTTCCCTGATGATCCAGGAGAGCTCGGATCCGTCCCCAGGTGGTGCCCACCACGACCACGTCCCGTACCCTGAGGGTTCCGTTCTTCACGATCACCGTGGCTACTGGACCCCGGTTGGGGTCCATGTGGGCCTCGATCACTGTGGCCTCCAACTCCCCTTTGGGATCGGCCCTGATGTCCTGGAGATCGGCCACCAGGAGGATCATCTCCAGGAGGTCATCCACCCCCTCCCCTGTGAGGGCTGAGATAGGGACCACGATGGTGTCACCACCCCATTCTTCGGGCACAAGGCCCAGATCGGCCAACTGTTTCTTCACCCGTTCCGGATTGGCATTGGGTTTATCGATCTTGTTGATGGCCACGATCATGGGGACGCCCGCAGCCTTGATGTGGTCGATGGCCTCCAGGGTTTGAGCCATGACACCATCGTCGGCGGCCACCACCAAGATGGCGATGTCGGTGACCTTGGCCCCCCTGGCCCGCATGGCGGTAAAGGCCCGGTGTCCCGGGGTATCGATAAAGGTGATGGTGCGACCGTTGTACTCTACCTGATAGGCACCGATAGACTGGGTGATCCCACCGGCCTCCTGTTGAGCGACCCGGGTCTTGCGGATGGTGTCGAGGAGGGTGGTTTTGCCGTGGTCGATATGCCCCAGGACCGCAACCACCGGAGGCCTGGGAACACCGGGCTTCTCCTCCCGTTTAGCGGGTGTCTCTGCGGGGACAGCCTCTTCCTCCGCTTCGGGGGCCTTGGGAGGCGCTGCCGGTGGAGAGGCCTTATCCCCACCTCTCTCCCGGATGAGTTCCTCGATGGCCTTGGCCTCATCCTCACTCACCGTGCTCACCGCTTTTAGACCGTCCATCCCCAGCTCCCCGAGGAACTCCAGCAGTTCCTTGGTGGGGATGCCGAGCTTTCTGGCAATCGCGTAGATCCGTATCTTCGCCAACGGTCTCCCTCTCCTCAGATCAAGCGGGGGTAAGGCGCCAACGTCCCTTCTTCCTGCGCCGCGCGATGACCGCTCTCCCTCCAGGGGTGCTCATCCGGGCCAGGAACCCGTGGGTGCGCTTGCGACGCCTGCGATGCGGCTGATATGTTCTCTTGGGCATCCTTACCTCCTTATTGGGAAAAGCCAGTGCATTTTGCCTGCCACCCCCGTTTTTTTCAAGTTTTTCCACCTTGTGGGCTCCCCCGGGAGGGTCTTAAAATGCCCGCCGGCGATGGAGCCCGCCTCACGACGCTGTCCCAACAGCTGATGGCTCCTGGATCCCTTGGCTTTCGGTGAGCACATGGACGGAAAGATCATCTTCCCCACCACATTGGCGGATATCCGGGAGGGGATCCGGCGCAGCGAGCTACGGCGGAATATCCTGCGGATCTGCGCCCGCTACCCCCGAACCATCCACCAGCTGATCCACGCCCCCCAGTATCCAGGGATTGGGATGAGCGTTTTCTCGTTGCAATCGGAGATCAACGTGAGCGTTGAGCTGGGGGAGTGCAAGCGGCGGGGCCTGCTCGTTCCCGTGGCGAAGGTTCCGGACCCGGTGGTCCCAGGGGGCCGGACAGAGCTTCTGCGGACGAGTCTCTTCGCCTTTCTGGCCTCACCAGAACTTTGTTATCTGGAACAGAGGGCATACCAACTATACCTGAAGGCCTGGTTTGGCCTCCTGCTCCAGGGGGGAGAAGACCCCCCGACTGAGGCTCCTCCTTGCCTTCCCCAACCTAGCCCATAAGGGCTTCTACGTGGCCGATGGATCCGCACGATACTTCGGGGATTTCTTCATTCAGGACATCCCTGTAGGTCCTAAACCCATGGGATGGAAAGAGACTTTGAGCATCCTCTGGGGACACCCGATAGCCGTGGGATGGCAGGGATCGCGTGATCTTCCCTTGCCACTGCTTTTGCGGGCTTTCTTGCGACGACCCATAGCAAACACAATGGGTGATGCCGAGCCCTTGTCGGGGATGGAGCTCTTCCCGGGGCGGTTCTACCCCCGACCCCTTAGGGTTCGGAGGTAAGGAGTTCCTCATATTCCATCCCCCCGAAACGCCAGAGGGCTTCCTGCCAGGACACTGCCTCCTCCGGTCTCAAGGGATCGTGGACGTCGTAGCGTTGCTTGCGCTGGAGCTCCCGGAGCCTCTCCTCTAGGTCACGGAGGCGGCCGGCCATATCCTCTTGTAGGAATTGCCGGACCTTCGGGGAGGCAAAGCCCCACACCAAAGAGAGGTGGGGGAAACAGAGGCCTTGGGAGGAAAGGTAGATCTCCTGGCTTCTCTCCGTCTCCAGAAGCACGGCCAGGGATCCAGCGTAGCGCCGGGCCGTCTCCCTGGAATAAGAGCAGAGGTAGCAGTGTTGCGCCGGGAGCTCTTTCCCCGTCAGGATCTCCCGGGCCTCTCGGGATAGCGTCTCATAGAGCCGTGCCACCCCACTGGGGGTAATGAGGTTTCGTTCCCTCACGAGCTTTCCCAACAACGCGGCGTGATGACCACAGAGACCCAGCGAGGAACTATGGCGCCGGTGGATCTCCGGGTCCCCGGAGAGCTCGTAGAGCATCGTCCACAGGAACCTCTCCTCGCTCTCTCGTACCAGCCTGCAGAGAGGACAACCTGGGAGGGAGAGGGCCCTGCGCAACTCCACCTCGCTTAAAGGGTCCACGGTGTGCTGGGGGTGCCGCGGGAAAAGTCGCACCTAAGCCTCCATTGTCCCGGGTTCGAGCCGGATATAGACTCTCTCTTTGGAGGGGTGGCCGAGCGGCCGAAGGCGGGGGACTTGAAATCCCCTAAGGGTGGAAAAGCCCTTCGCGGGTTCGAATCCCGCCCCCTCCGCAGACTTCATCGCAACCTCCGGAATTTCCCTTGCACCAAGGCGGGGAGGTCCTGAGCCACCAGTGTGGGGGTGATTCCCTGCTGGGAGATGTCCTCCTCCCGGGAAACGCCGGTGAGGACCAGGGCCGTGTCCAACCCGACCCGCTTGGCCCCCAGGATGTCTGTCTCCAAACGATCCCCGATCATCAGGGCCTCCCCTGGTCCTACCCCTGCCACCTCCAGGGCGATCTCGAAAGCGATGGGAGAGGGTTTGCCCACCACCTCCTCCGGGGAAAAGCCCATCCCCTGAATCGCCCCCACGACCGCCCCGGCCCCGGGCAGGAGACCCTCAGGGGTGGGAAAAGTGCCGTCACGGTTGGTAGCGAGGAAGCGCGCCCCGGAGAGAAGGGCCCGCAGGGCATCGGCAAGCTTCCCGTAGGTGAGGAAGCGGTCCATTCCCGCCACCACCCATTCTGCCTCCTCGGGGGGTACGGGGCGGTGGCCCGCCAGGGAGAGTTCCCGTACCAGCCCCTCCTCCCCCAATACCCACACCTTCCTCTTCCCGTGATGTTCCAAGAGCCATCTCGCCGCGATGTAGGAGCTCGTGACCACCATCCCCTGATTCACGGGGAAACCGAGTTCTTCCAGGGCCGCAGCGGTCTGGGCCCGGGAACGGGTGGAGTTGTTGGTGAGGATTATCACTGAACCTACCTCCTGCAGGGCTCGCAGTGCCTCCGCTGCCCCGGGGATGGGGGTTCCGGATCTGACCAAAACCCCATCCACGTCCACCAGGAAGGCACGGTACCGTTCCAGCCCGCTCATGGGTTGCAGGGCATGGTACCCCCTTGAAGCTGGGATTTCCAAGGACTAGAATGCAGAAGGGTTTCCTAGGAGGGATGGCCGAGTGGTCGAAGGCGACGGCTTGCTAAGCCGTAGCTGGGCCTCAAAAGCTCAGCCGCGGGTTCGAATCCCGCTCCCTCCGCAGCGCCCGTAGCTCAGCCCGGATAGAGCGCTGGCCTCCGGAGCCAGAGGTCGCAGGTTCAAATCCTGCCGGGCGTACCACTGCCCTTATCAAAACAACCTTTTCGCGATATAATAACCTTGCTCATTTCGGTAAAAAGAAACTAAAGGACTTTGGCTATGAGTAAAGAGGTGGAGATGAAGGACGTAAAGGAATTGCAGGAGAAATACCTCGAGGGGGAGAACCTCGAGGGTCAGGAGGATCTCTGGGAGTGGGAGGAGGAAGGACACCACCGTTCCCCGGAGAACCCGATCCGTACGTACTTCGATGAGATCTCCCGCGTCCCCCTCCTCACCAAGGAGGAGGAGGTGGAACTCGCCAAGCGGGTGGAGGCCGGCGATAAGGCCGCGAAAGAAAAGCTCGCCGAGGCCAATCTCCGGCTCGTCGTTTCCATCGCCAAGAAGTACCGGGGATGTGGCCTGCCGTTTTTGGATCTCATCCAGGAGGGGAACCTCGGTCTGATGAAGGCCATCGAGAAGTTCGATTGGCGCAAGGGGTACAAGTTCTCCACCTACGCCACCTGGTGGATCCGGCAGGCGATCCTGCGGGCGATCACCAACCGCTCCCGTACCATCCGCGTCCCCACCCATATAAACGAGCTCATCCGCAAGATCTACCAGGCCGAGCGCGACCACATCAAAGAGCACGGCGAGGCCCCTTCCCTGGAGGAGCTGGCCGACGAGCTCGATACCACCGTGGACAACATCATCAAGGCCAAGCGCACCGCTCACTACACCGCCTCCCTCGACACACCCATCGGTTACGACGACGAGGGTTCGGTCCTGGGGGACTTCATCGAGGACGAGGAGGCGGCTTCTCCCACCCGGGAGACCTTTAAAGAGCTTCTGCAGGAGGAGATCCGCAAGGCCCTGAAGCAGTACCTCAACCCCAGGGAGCGGCGGATCCTGGAGCTCCGTTACGGCCTTGACGGAAAGCCCCCCAAGACCTTGGACGAAGTGGGAGAGATCTTCGGGATCTCGCGGGAAAGGGTGCGCCAGATCCAGAAGGAGGCCCTGGAGAAGCTGCGGGGGTCCCAGATCGTCCAGAAGCTGGAGCGCTTCAGGCTCTTGGCTGAGGAGTGAGGGCCTCGGTACGGCTGGGGCAGTCTGGGTTCGAACAGATCGGGCCCTTCTGGGGATCCTCGTAGATCACCCCTTTGCCGCAGACCGGGCAGGGCCGGAGAGGCTTCCCAGGGACGCTGAACCTGCAGCGGGGGTAATTGGAGCAAGCCCAGAAGGTGCGGCCCCTCTTGCGGGAGTAGCGTTCCACCAGTTCCCCCTCCCCACAGGCCGGACATCTCACCCCGGTGGGGACCGGCATGGTGTGGCCACACTTCGGGCAGGCTAGGTACCTCCCGTAACGTCCGTGCTTTAGCTCCATGGGGGCCCCGCACTTGGGGCAGGGGACATCCGGGGCCTCCGAGGCCGAAGCCAACCCTTCGGCGATCTCGATCCTTCCTGGCCGGTACCGGAAGGGGAACCGGGGCGGCAGGGGCTTGGTGGTCTTACACTCAGGATAGCGGCTGCATCCGAGGTACAGGGAGCCCTTCCAGACCCGCACCTCCATGGGGGCCCCGCACTTGGGGCAAGGGACATCTGTTAGGGCTCGGAAGGCCTTCTCGCCCCCGGAGAGCCTCTCCTCCACCACCCGCAGCCGCTCCGAAAGGGAAGTGTAGAACCTCCCCAGGACTTCCTCCCTCCGGAGCTCCCCCTCCTGGATCCGATCCAGGGACTCCTCCATCTCCGCCGTGAAGCTCTCCTGGACCGTCTCAGGGAAGTACTCCCGCAGGAAATCCGCCACGATGAATCCCAAGAGGGTGGGGCGCAGGCTCCCCCGCTCCTTCACCACATACCCTCGTTCCTGTATCACCGAGACGATCTGAGCGTAGGTACTGGGCCTCCCGACTCCCTCCTGCTCCAGTTTCTTCACGAGCGATCCCTCGGTGTAGCGCTTGGGCGGCTCGGTGTGCTTCTGGATGGGCTCTATCCTCTTGGCGGAAAGCACCGCTCCCTGGGCGAGGGCCTCGGGCAAGGTATTCCCCTCGTCCTCGAGCTTCGCTACCCTCAATACCTCGGTGAACCCCCTGAAGGCCGGGGCCGAGGCGGAGGCCACGAACTCGCGCCCCCCAGCTTCCAGGACCACCCGGCGCCGCACCCAGATCCCATCGGCCATCTGGGTGGCCACGAACCGTCGCCAGATGAGCTCGTAGAGCTTGCGCTGGTCCGGGGTGAGGTGGGGTGCCACTTCCTCCGGAGTCCGGGAGACCTCGGTGGGCCTGATGGCCTCGTGGGCATCTTGAGACCTCTTCTTGTTCTTAAAGACCCGGGGCTTCGGAGCCAGGTATTCCTCTCCGAACCTCGCGGCGATGAACTCCCGGGCGGCGGCGATGGCCTCCTCCGCGATCCGGACTGAGTCTGTGCGCATGTAGGTGATGAGGCCCACAGGTTCCCCTTCGATCTCCACTCCCTCGTAGAGCTCCTGGGCCACTCGCATGGTGCGGGCCGGCGAGAACCCCAGCTCGCTGGACGCCGCCTGCTGCAGGGTCGAGGTGATGAAGGGGGGAGGGGGTTTCCGCACGACCTCCTTCTCCTCCCAGGAGACGACACGGAAGCAAGCCCCGGCCAGGGCGGCCACGAGCTCCTCCACCTCCTTGGGATCCCGGAGCCTGTCTTTGAGCTTGGCGGTGAAGGGAGGATCCGTGGCGAACTCGACCTCGATCTCCCAAAAGGGCTCTGGGGTGAAATCCTGTATCTCCAGCTCCCGGTCGCAGATGAACCGCAGTGCCACCGACTGGACCCGCCCCGCTGAGAGCCCTTCGTACTTGCTGCCGGCGAGGACCTGGGAGAGGAGAGGGCTTATCCGGTATCCCACCAGCCGGTCCAAGATCCGACGGGCCCGTTGGGCCTCCACCTTCCGCAGGTCGATCTCGCCAGGTGCCTCCAGGGCCTCCCGTACCGCCCGCGGAGTGATCTCATGGAGCAGGATCCGGGCAAATTTCCCCCGATCTCCGTCGGCAAGAAGCTCCATCAGATCGAAGGCGATGGCCTCACCCTCCCTATCGGGATCCGTGGCCAGGAAGACCCGTTTGGCCTCCCGAGCCGCTTTCCGCAGTTCCCGGATGAGCTTGGGGTCCTTCACCACCCACTTGGGGGCGAACCCCTTCTCGATGTCCACCCCCAGCTCCTTCTCCGGCAGGTCCCGAACGTGCCCCTTGGAGAAAAGGATCCTGAAGCCTGTGCCCAGGTACTTTCCGATAGTGCGCGCCTTGGTGGGCGACTCGACGATGACGAGGTTTTCACTCTTCATGGCATCCACTCAGGGTCCCCGACGATACCCGGAAAAGCGAGCCTTCACAAGGGCCCCTCCCTCATGGGCTCAGGATGATCTCCGAGCGGTCCTTGGGAAACGCGGTGAGGAGATCGAGACCATCCTCCCTGACCACGGCCAGGTCCTCGATACGCACGCCGAACCTCCCCGGGAGGTAGATCCCCGGTTCGATGGTCACCACCATCCCGGCCTCAAGGGTATCCTGAGAGATGGGGGAGAGTCGGGGGGGCTCGTGGACTTGAATCCCCACCCCGTGTCCCAGCCCATGGCCGAACTCCCTCCCCCAACCCCCGGCCTCGATCACCTCGCGGGCGAGCCTATCGGCCTCCACGCCGGAGACCCCGGCCTTCATCCCCTGGATCGCCGCTCGGTTGGCCCGCAGGACCAAATCGTACACTTCCGGGAACTCTTCCCGTGGTTCCCCGAAGGAGAAAGTCCTCGTCATATCGGCACAGTACCCGCCTACTTTAGCGCCGATGTCGAAGAGGACCACATCCCCCACCGCGAGCCTCCGCTCCCCCGGGCTGGGGCGGTAATGGGGCAGGGCGGAGTGTTCCCCGAAGGCCACGATGAGCTCGAAGGCCACCCCTTGGGCGCCGTGGCGCCGGTACCAGAACTCGAGCTCCAGGGCTATCTCCCCCTCGGTGACACCGGGCCGCAGCCACCCGAGGGCCTCCCGGAGCCCGGCCTCGGTGAGGCGGACGGCCTCCCGGATGTGCTCGATCTCCTCCGGATCCTTAATCCTTCGCATCCCCTCTACCCAACCATCCACGGTGCGGAACTCCACCCCTGCCACCTTCGTCCGCAGCTCCTCCAGGAGGTGGACACTGGTGGTGCGGGCGTTCAGCCCGATCCTCCGCAGGTCCCGGTCCGCTAGGGCCCTCGCCAAGGCCGGGAAGGGATCCCCCCGGATCTCCTCCAGCGGGAGGTCCCCGATCTGTCCCTTGGCCTGCTCCGTATAACGGGGATCGGTGAGGAAGAGCGGATCCTCCGCCAGGACCAGGATCCCGAAGGAGCCGGTGAATCCAGTGAGGTAGAAAAGGTTCGGGTGGTCTGAATTCTCCACGTTTAAAACAAGGAACCCGTCGAGCCCCTCGTTGCGGGCCCTCTCCAAGAGCCTCCCGCGCCGTCCCGCGTAATCCATCCCCGTTGCACCTCCATTTCCCAAGCATTCTATCATAGCCCTTCTCAGGGAGCTGTGAGGGCCGAAAATCCCGTGAGGGAGAAATCCTCGAAGGCACAAACGGGGACTCCCTCACTCGGTGGGGCGATCGAGCCGTTCCCGGCGTATCCGTTCCAGGATCCCGTTTATGAAGGACGGCGCGCGTTCCGTACCGTATTCCTTGGCCAATTCCACCGCCTCATCGATGACGATCTCCGGGGGAAGGTCGCTGTAGAGGAGCTCGTATATCCCCAAGCGCAGGATGTTCCGGTCCACCGTGGCCAGTCGATCCAGGCCCCATCCCTCGGCTCGCTGATCGATGAGGGTATCTATCTCCCCTTTGTGAGCCAGGATCCCCTGTAGCCTCTGCCGGATGAAGTCGGCCTGATCCCCCAGGTCCTCTTCTGCCAGGATCTCCTCCAGAGGGGCATCCTTGAACTCCAGGCGATAGAGACAGCGCAGGATCACCTGACGGGCTTCATGGCGGCGCATCCCTTTTAGGAATCCTCGTGAGGGGCATGGACGATCCTGTGCACGCTGAGGTCAACGTAGAGCACAGGGATCCCGGTGCGGCGCTCCACTTCCTTGGTCAACGTCTCCCGGATCCGGCTGGTGAAGGAAGGGAGTTCCTCCCCAGGAGGGAGATGGAAGGCCACGTGGATCTTCAGCCCCTCGTCCTCATTCGCTAGTTCCACTCGGGGGGACTTAAGGCCGAACTCCCGCTCCAGGATCCCGGCAACGAGTTGCCGCAGGGCTTTGGGGGATATCAGCAGGTCACCCTGGTCGGAGTGGCGGCGGATAGGGCGTTGACGGATGAGACGTCCCCCGGATTCCCAGGTGAACCACACGGCATCCGCCAGGAGGAGGATCCCGAAAAGACCGAACACGATCCGCCATGTTGAACCGATCTCAAGGCCGGGGGCGATCCCGGTAGCCCCCAGCCAAACGAAAAAACCTCCCACCACTAGGGAGAGGATCCCCAACGTCAAAAGGAGGTTGGCCAATTACTCTCCTTCCTTCGGCTTTTCCTCCTCCGGGAAGGCCAAGCGGGTGACCTCCACGTCTACGGCGCTTACCCGTAACCCCGTCATCTTCTCGATCTCCCCCTTGACCCTTTCCTGAAGCTTCTGTGCCACCTCCCGTACCGGATAGCCGTATTTGACTCCCACCTTGAGCCGGATCCGTACCTCCCCTTCGCCGACCTCGGTGTCCACAAATCGCTTGACCGCCTCGCCCTTCGGGAACTCCTCTCCCCGGGGGGGGACAATCCCCTTCACCTCTGTGGCGGCCAAGCCGGCAATAGAGGTAACGACCTCTTTGGAGATGCTGATCTTCCCTTCCTCTACCTGGGCCTCCGGGGCGAACTCCTCCTCGTTATTTATCGTCATTCTCCCCTCCTTCCTCTTCCTCCAGTACCAGTGTTTCCTCAGGAGGAAGGACCTTCTTCACGTAGACATCCACCCGACGCACCTTCACCCCGCCGAGGCGCTCCAACTCCTCCCGCACCGCCTGCTGGACACCTTGGGCCACTTCGTGAACGGGATATCCGTAGGCCACAGCGATGCCCACCTCCACGTTCACCTCCCCGGCGGCAGCGTTGAGTTTTATTCCCTCCTCGCCCCCGAAGAACCCCCGGATCCCCTGGGGTCCCCGCAGGGGCCTGGCCCCCTCCACCTTCTTCAGGGCCTCGGCGGCGATCACGGAGACGACCTCATGGTGTAGCAGGATCTTCCCGTAAGGGCTCTCCAGTTCCACTGGTTGCTCCGCCATATCACATCCCCCCTTTTCTCAACCTACCCGTTCCACATAGGCTCCGGTACGGGTATCGACCCTGATTGTATCGCCTACCCTCACGAACAGAGGGACCTTTACCACCAGGCCCGTCTCCAAGGTGGCTGGCTTCTCCCCCCCGGTGGCCGTGTCCCCCTTGACCCCGGGCGGGGTATCCACCACCTTGAGGTCCACGAAGGTGGGAGGCTTCACCTTGACGATCTCCCCTTGGTAGAAGAGGCCGTGAACCTCCATCCCCTCCAGGAGGTAGCCTTTGATGTCCTCCACCATGGTGGCGGGAAGCTCATACTGTTCGTAGGTCTCCTTGTCCATGAAGACATAAGTGTCCCCGGATTTGTAGAGGTACTGTAGAGGGCGGGTCTCCAGGAAGGCTGACTCGATTTCGTCCGATTCCCGCAGCGTCTCAGTGAAAACCCGTCCCGTACGCAGCTCCCGAAGCTTCGCCCGGACGAAGGCCGAGCCCCGACCCCTTTTTACGTGTTCGAAATCGAGTACCTCGTAGAGCTGGCCTTTGTACAGGATCGTTATCCCTCGGGTGATATCGCCCAAAGAGAGGCCCATTCCCACCTCCTAGGATCCGACATACACGTAAACCTTCCGCTCCCTCGGCCCCTCGAATTCGTAGAAATAAATCCGCTGATCGTCCCCGAGTATCATCTTTCCATCCTTCACAATCCCCACCTCGGTGGGGGCCACGAAGGCAGCTTTGGAAAGTGATTCTCCCTCCTTTCCCGGCTTCAATGACTTGAGGGTCTCCTCCAGGAGTACGGTATCGGGGTCTTCAGCGTAGCGATGGATGCTCACCGCCGCGGTGGCGTGGGGGACGTAGATGAAGACGAATCCCTCCTTCACCCCGGCAGCCTGTATCGCGTCCTGGACTAGGTCCGTTATATCCACAGCCTGTTCCTGTTTTTCGGTCTTGAAGGTAATCTCCTTCAGCATGCCCATATTCGACCCCCCTTTGTCACAGGGATCTTTTTAACCCATCTTTTGGGGAGAAGACAAGTGACCCGGTGGGGGCCCTGTTAAAAA
>CAYTCK010000028.1:0-13797 GCA_964436445.1 uncultured Thermotogaceae bacterium
GTTCTGAGCTTACCTATGAGGGATGGAAGCACGTCGGTGACCCACATATCCCATTCCGGCCAACATCGGTTCTCAGCTTACCTACGAGGGCTGGGAGTTAGTTTATTTTTATTGATGCCTCATATACCGCCCCGTGGTTACGATGGTGGCCGGAGACCATCCCTAGCGCTGCCGTGGTGGGGCCTCGCCGACGGTTGTGGCATTCCGTACCCTCCACGGGAGCACTACGGACGGAAGGAGGTCGGTATGAAGAGCTATCGGAAGGAGCTTTGGTTTAACACGCCGACCAGGGTGGCCTTCATCAACATCACTCCCCAGGTGGAGGAGGCGGTGCGGGAAAGCGGGATCAAGGAGGGGCTCTGCTTGGTCAACGCCATGCATATCACCGCCTCTGTCTTCATCAACGACGATGAGGAGGGCCTCCACCAGGATTTCCAGGAGTGGCTCGAGGGGCTCGCGCCGTACGATCCCAAACGTTATCGCCACAACCTCACCGGTGAGGACAACGCCGATGCCCACCTCAAACGTCAGGTGATGGGACGGGAGGTGGTGGTCGCTATCACCGACGGGAAGCTCGATTTCGGCCCTTGGGAGCAGATCTTCTACGGCGAGTTCGATGGGCGTCGCCCCAAACGGGTGTTGATCAAGATCATCGGGGAATGAGGCCGCGGAGGGCCAGGGCCCGGAGCTCGGCCGTGCTCTTGCAGCCGAGCTTCGCTTTCAGACGCTCCAGGTGGTTCTCCACGGTTTTCACCGAGATCCCCAGGGTCGCCGCAAGCTCCCTGTTTCCCAGCCCTTTGGAGATCCCCTCTAGGATCTCCCGCTCCCGGGGGGAGAGATCCGGCGCTTGGGGCAGCCGCTCTCCCCCGGACAACACCTCGCGGCAGGCATCGAGGATCTCCTCAGGGGAAGCGGTTTTAGGAAGGAACCCTTGGACACCCAGATCCCGCAGGGCCCGGGCGAGACCAGGGGAGGGGAAGGCAGTGATCACGAGGATCTTCGCCCCGGGATATCGTTGACGCACCGCCTCCAGGGCCTCAGCCCCCCCGCCGGGAATGGTCCAGTCCCAGACTATGAGGTCAGGTCCACAAGCGACGGCCTCCAAGGCCTCCTCCGCCGTGGCTGCCTCCCCCACCACCTGGAGACCCCCTTCCTCCAGGATCCGCACCAGCCCCTGACGTACAAGGGGGTGATCGTCCACCACCAGTACCTTGCTCATCGTGGCAACGGTATGGCGAAGGATATCTCGGTCCCCCTGCCCGGGGAGGATCTCAACTCGAACTCTCCCCCTACGAGGTTCACCCATTCCCGCATCCCCGGTATCCCCAGTCCCTCAACCCTCCCGGGACGGAAGCCCACACCATCGTCCCTTATCCTCCCCTTGAGGGAACGGCCGGATCTCTCCAAAACCACCTCCACCTCGCGAGCCTGGGCATGGCGGCGTACGTTCTCCAGGGCCTCCTGCACCAAACGGTACACCGCCGTCTCCACCTCCACTGGCAGGCGCCCCTCCGGAAGCCGGCAACGTACTCGGATCCCTGTGGAAGCGGAGAAGCGCTGGAAAAGTTGCTCCAAGGCGGGTTTCAGGCCGAGCTCATCCAACAAGGGAGGACGCAGATCCCGGGCCAGCCTGCGGGTCCCCTCCACCGCCTGGGTCAGGAGTTTTTCCGTTTCCCGGAGCTTCCCCGCCCGCAGGGCCCAACGGGCCGCCACCAGAAGCTGACCCAGCTCGTCGTGCAACATCCGGGAGAGGCGCCGCCTTTCCTCCTCGTGGGCCGAAAGGAGTTTCAGGGATAGCTCCTCCAGCTTCCTCCTTTCTCGTTGTAGCTCCCGGTTCTTCCCATGGAAGAGATCGGCGAAGGCCCGCACCGTGAAGGCCAGGGCAGCGTATATGCCGATCCCCCCCACAAGCACAGTGGCGAGCACGTAGGAGAGGCTACGGTGGGGAGGACCCTGGAGCCGGAAGAGGGGCACGTGGGGGATGACCCCGAAAAGTTCCAGGAGGGCCACCGCCACGTAGCTCCCCACGGCGATGCCGGTCACGAGGTACCCCTGGAATTTGGGCAGGAAGAAGTTGGCGTACATCACCGTAAACAGGTAGAAGATCACCCCGATCCACTCCACGCCTCCCATGCGGTGGATCAGGAAGGCGATGAGAAGCACCTCCACCGCGAAGAAGCCGGCGTGAACCCATTGCAGTGTCCGCAGGGAACGCTGTCTGTGCACCAGGGCTTGGAAGGGGACGGTGAGCAGAAGCCAGAGGAAGGGGATGGAGAAAAGCGGGTTCAAAGGGGAGATCTCGGAGCTCAGGACCACGATCAGGGCGATCAGGGAGAAGATCCCCAACGTCACCCGCCGCACCAGAATGGTGCGGTCGATGATCCGCTTCATCTCAGCGAGTTCGCCCACAAAACGATTGTATCCCCGCGGCGAGGGTTGACGGGAAACATAGCCACCAATATAGTTTGGTCCACTATATAGCAAACCAAATCGGAGGGGTGGAGATGACGCCTTTCCTCTTCCTGAGTGGCTTCTATGTGGGCTGGAACATCGGGGCCAACGATACTGCGAACTGCATCGGTACTTCCGTGGGCTCCGGTCTCCTCTCCTACCGGGGCGCGGTGTACGTGGTGGCTTTGTTCGTCATCGTGGGAGGACTCCTCGAGGGCCATAACGTAGCGACCACCATTGGGAAGGGGGTCATCCATGCGGAGCTTCCCCCCCTTGCTGTGTTGGTGGCCTTGCTTTCGGCTGGGATATTCGTCACCCTGGCCACAACACTGAAGCTCCCGGTGTCCACCTCCCAGTCCATCGTCGGCGCGGTAGCCGGCATCGGCCTCGCGGTGGGGGCGCCGGTGAACTTCGGGAAACTGCTGGAGATCGTCGAGGTCTGGGTCCTCAACCCCTTCCTCGCCGCTGCGCTGGCCTATGTTGTCTACCACATCGTTGCCTTCCCCCTCCGGCGGGTGCGGCGGGTCGGCCTTTGGGACAGGGTGGTGGCGATCATGGTCCTCGCCTCGGCCGCTTACATGGCCTTCTCCTTAGGCTCCAACGACGTGGCCAACTCCATCGGCCCTCTGGTGAACCTCGGTTACAACATGCGGCTCCTGCTGTTGCTCGGCGGCCTGGCCTTGGCCACCGGTGCCCTCACTTACGGGCATCGGGTCACCCAGACCATCGGCGGTTCCATCACGATCCTCGACCCGCTGAGCGCGTTCTCGGCCCAAGCCGCCGCTGCCATGGGAGTACACCTCTTCTCCATCCTTGGGATCCCGGTCTCCACTTCCCAGGCCATCGTGGGGGCAGTGGTGGGGGTGGGATTGGTGAAGGGGATCAGGGCCATAAGCCGCCGCCGGGTGGTGGAGATCGTGGTGGGTTGGGTCGCGACCCCCACCAGCGCCGGCCTCTTAGCCTTCGGCCTCTATCGCTTGGCGACGCTGTTGGTGGGTTCCTGAGCTTTCCCTTCTTGTCCCGAAGGGGTACCATGCCCCCGGGATGTCCGGAGGCTGGCTACGTCCCTTGGGATACCTCGGCTTCGTTCTCGCTGGGGCGTTTCTCCTCAGCGGGATCGTGGCCGGGGTGTACGGTGAGTACCGAGAGCTTCCCTTCTTCCTCATCCCCGGTCTCTGCGCGATCGTGGCCGGTGTGGTGACTGTATTCCGCTCCCCAGCAGCGGACCTTTCTCCAAGGGACGCCATGGCTTTCGCTGCCCTCGTTTACCTCCTGTTTTCCCTGGTGGGTGCCCTCCCCTTCCTCGGGGTAAGCGGGTTCCTCCGGGGTTGGTTCGAGGCCCTCTCGGGGATCACCACCACCGGCCTCTCACTTTACACCCCGGAAGAGCTCCCCCGTTCCCTCCTCTTTTTTCGCTCCCTCCTGCAGTGGATCGGTGGCGCTGGGATCCTCCTCCTTTCCTTGGCCCTTTTCCTCCCGCCGGGGCGCACTGCCCTCTCCCTCTACGCCGCCGAGTACGGCCAGGAGAACATCTTCGGCAACGTACGGTTGGTGGCCCGGAGAGTGGGGGAGGTTTACCTTGGGCTCACGGCTTTGGGGTTCCTGGGCTTTTGGGGAGCGGGGATGTCGCCTTTCGGGGCTGCCTGTCACATCCTCTCCACCCTCTCCACGGGCGGTTTCTCCATCTATTCCGATTCCATCGGCCATTACTCCTCCGGTGTTACCCAGGGGATCGTGGCTCTATTCATGCTCTTCGGGGCGACGAGTTTTCCCTTGTTCTGGCTCCTTGTGCGGGGAAAAGCGAAGGCCCTTCTCTCGGAACCCCAGGTTTTCCTGCTCTTGGGGGGGGCATTGGTTATGGGGTTCCTTCTCTGGCCCGCCATGGGAGGGCCCCGCGGGATCTTCCAGGCTGTGTCCGCTCTCTCCACCACGGGTTTCGCCACCACCCCAACACAGTCCCTCTCCCCAGCGGCAAAAGGGCTCGTCATCCTGGGGATGGTGATGGGCGGTGCCGGAGGATCCACCGCCGGAGGCCTGAAGCTCTTTCGAGTGATGGCCCTTTGGGCTTTGATCATCTGGTCCTTTCGGAGGGTCGTCCTTCCCAAGGAAGCGGAGATCCCCTTCCGCCTGGGAAGGCATATCTTCCCAGCGGAGGAGGTCCTTGAGTACGGGGCCTATGCCCTCCTTTATTCCGTGGCCCTGCTCGGGGGGAGCCTCGTCATCGCGGCCCACGGCTATCGTTTCGGGGATTCCCTGTTCGAGGCCGCATCCGCTTTGGGAACTGTGGGACTTTCCGTCGGGATCACCTCGGCCACAGCGCCCATCGGGGTTAAGCTTGTGTTGATGGCTCTGATGTGGATGGGGCGGCTGGAGATCATCCCGGTGTTGCTCTTTCTGCGGCGGTTAGGAGGCAGGGCATGAGGGTGATTGTCGTCGGGTTGGGACATCTGGGCCGCAGGCTCGCCGAGCGTCTCGCCGGTAAAGGGATGGAGCTGGTCCTCATCGACCGTGATGAAACCCGCTGTAAGGAGGCAGCCGAGCGGTACGATGCCCTGGTTCTCCGGGGGGATGGGACGGACCCGGAGCTCCTGGAGAAGGCCGGGGCCCAAGAAGCGGAGGCGCTGGTAGCGGCCACCGATTCCGATCCCATCAACACTGTGGTGGGGATCCTGGCGAAGCGGGCCGGGACCAAGCAGGTCATCGTCGTCCTTAACGATCTCGCGCTGCGTACAGCCTGCCAGGTGGTGGGGGTCGACCGGGTGATCTCGCCGGTCCTGGCGGCGACGGAGGAAATCGCCGGGTTCATCACCGGGAAGGAGACACTGGACTTCTCCGTGGCCGTCTCCGGGGGGGCTCGGGTGGCTGAGCTTTCCCCGGGCCCCTTGGCGGGGAAAAAGCTGGGGGAGATACCCTTGCCCAAGGGGACAGCCGTGCCCGTCGTGCTGCGGGAGGGAAAAGCCCTGGTGGCTGACGTGGACCTGGTGCTCAAGGCCGACGATGTGTTGGTGGCCTTGGCCCAGGATGAGAAACGTCTGGAGGAGCTACGGACTCTCTTCGGAAAGGAGGAGGGATGATCAAAGCTGAAAGCGGGGATTATGTCGTGATCCGTTTCCGCGATGGGACGCCCCTTCCCCAGGGACTGACGGAGCTGGGGATAACCTCCGGCGCCATGGTGAGTGGCGTGGGGATGCTGCGGGATCTGGTGCTGGGATATTGGGACGGAAAGGATTACGTCCGGGCGGAGATCGAGGAGCCGGTGGAGCTCCTCTCCCTACAGGGGAACCTCGGTGAGAAGGAGGACGGGGAGCCGGTGGTCCACGCCCACGTGGCCGTGGCCCTGCCCGGGGGAAAGGCCATGGGCGGGCATCTCATCTCGGCCACAGTGAACAACACCCTGGAGCTGGTGGTCCTGCGGCTTCCCGGGATAAGGATGACCCGCCGCCGGGAGGAGACGGGCCTTTTAGGGCTCTATCCCTCCCAGGCCCAAGGGGGATAGGATGGCCCTCATACGCCCAGAACACCTGGAGGAACTGCTCGCACTGCGCGGAAAGGGCGGGCCGGTGGTGAGCCTTTACCTCAATGTGACCCCTCCCCGACCATTCAAATCCGAGCTTCGCTCCCTCATCTCCCGTAAATGGGAAAAGCTGCAGGAGGCGGGCCTCGCCGAGGATCTCCTGCGGAAGATCGAGGACATCTTCGAGTCCCTCAAGGGATACGTGGATGAGCTGCGCCCCTTGGAACGGACGAGGTTGCTCGTCGTCTTCGCTACCGGGGAGGATATCTTCCAGGAGTACCGCTTGCCGGTTGCCCTCCCCAGCCGGCTCTACGTGGACCCAGACCCCTACATCCGCCCCTTGACCGCCCTCCTGGATGAGTTCGACCGCTACTGCGTGGCCGTGGTGAGCAGGAAGGAAGCCCGGGTCTTCCACATGTACCTCGGGGAGATGGAGGAAGAAGTGGCGGCCCTGGAGAGCGAGACGCCGAGCTGGGTCTCCGAGGGAGAGGGGAGGGCCGCTCGGGGGACGGCGGCGGGGACCGGGCCCTGGGCCGGCTGGCGGGAGAGCAAGATCCAGCGCCACATCGCCGACCACGTCCACCGACATTTCAAGGAGGTGGCCGCGGCCCTGTTCCGGTTCTTCAAGGAACACGGTTTCGATCGCCTCATCGTAGGGGGACCGGAAGGGGAGGAAGGGAAGGTGGTCCCCCAGTTCCTGGAACACCTCCACAGCTACCTCCGGGAGCGGCTGGCCGGCGTCTTCGCCGGGGAGCCGGATATGCCCGTGAACGAGATAAAGGAACGCGCGCTGGAGGTAGCCCAGGACCACGAGCGGCGGGAGGAGGAACGCTTGATCTCGAAACTCCTGGAGCAAGCCGCCAAGGAGGATGGTCTAGGGGTACTGGGGCTCAACGACGTGGTGTTGGCGTTGATGATGGGACAGGTCCACACCCTGGTCCTGGAACACGATTACCAGGAGCCCGGCTGGCTCTGTCCCGTGGATCACCACCTCTCCATGGCCCCGGGCGAGTGCCCCCTCTGCGGCGGGGAACTCGTACGGGTGGAGGACTTCGTGGACGAGGTGGTGGAGGAAGCCATCGAGCAGGGAGCCGAGGTGGAGCACGTTTTCACCCCCCACGAGCGGTTCCGAGAGTGGAAGATAGGGGCCATATTGCGGTTCCGGGTTTACTGAAAGGAGGAGAATGCGGTTGAGGGAATGGTTGAAGGAGGCCCTGGAGGAATTGGGGCGGGTCGAGGGCGTGCTCTACGCCGATGCCCGGTACATGGAGCGGGAAACGGAAAGCATCACCGTGCGCAACGAGGAGGTGGCGGGGCTCTCCCGGGCCGAGACCAAAGGCTACGGGATCCGAGTGCTTTACCGGGGCTCCTGGGGGTTCGCCGCCTCGAACGTTCTCTCCCGGGATCGAGTCCAAGAGACCGCCCGAAGGGCCCTGGGGATAGCCAGGGCGAGTTACATGACACAGAAAAAGCCGGTGCGCCTCGACGACACCCCTCCCCAGCGGGGAAGCTACCGAAGCCCTTGGGAGGAGGACCCTTTCGCCGTCCCTTTGGATGAGAAGCTGGAGCTCCTCTTCTCCGCGGTGCGGATCCTTAAGAAAGATAAGCGGATCGTCAAAGCCGAGGGCTCCATGGAGATCTTCCGCACCAGAAAGCTTTTCTTGAGCACGGAGGGGGCGGAGATCGAGCAGGAGATCGTGGAGACAGGGGCGGGAATCGAGGCCACCGCGGTCGAGGGCCGGGAGGTGCAGCGCCGCTCCTTTCCCACCTCCTTCGGCGGGGATTATGCCGCCCGGGGGTACGAGTTCATCCGCTCTTTGGGCCTTCCGGAGAACGCCGAGCGCATCCGAGAAGAGGCGATCGCCCTCCTCTCGGCTGACCCCTGTCCCTCCGGGGAGTTCGACCTGATCCTGGCAAGCGATCAGCTTGCCCTCCAGGTGCACGAGTCCTGTGGCCATCCAACGGAGCTCGACCGGGTCCTGGGGACCGAGATCTCCTACGCCGGCGGCAGTTTCCTCACCTTGGACAAGCTGGGCAAATACCGGTACGGCTCTGAGATCGTGAACATCGTGGCCGACGCCACCATCCCCGGTTCCATCGGCTCCTTCGGCTACGACGACGAAGGGGTCCCGGCCCAGCGTTCGTACCTCGTCCAGGAGGGGATCCTGGTGGGCTACCTCACCTCCCGGGAGACGGCCCCAGTGATCGGCCGCCGCTCCAACGGCTGCATGCGGGCCGAGTCCTGGAACCATATCCCCCTCATCCGCATGGTGAACATCAACCTGGAGCCGGCTCCCGACGGCCCCACCCTGGATGAACTCATCGCCGACACCAAGCACGGGATCCTCATGCAGACGAACAAATCCTGGTCCATCGACGACCTGCGCTTGAACTTCCAATTCGGCTGCGAGATCGCCTGGGAGATAAAAGACGGAAAGAAAGTCCGGCTCCTCAAGAACCCGGTCTACACTGGGATCACGCCGGAGTTCTGGCGCTCTTGTGATGCCATCTGTGGGAAGAGCGAGTGGAAGATATGGGGTTTGCCCAACTGCGGCAAGGGCGAACCCCCCCAATCGATGCACGTAGCCCACGGAACGGCTCCGGCCAGGTTCAGGAAAGTGAAAGTGGGGAGCGGGAGATGATCGGAAGAGAGGGAATCCTGAAGGTTCTGAGACAGGCTTTGGAGCGGGCCGAGGGCCCCACCGAGATCGTGTTCATGGGCGGGCGGTCCGAGCTCACCCGCTACACGAAGTCCCAGATCCACCAACACGTGGCCGAGGAGGACACCCACATCTACGTCAAGGCCGTGGAGGGGAAGCGCGTCGGGGTGGCGCGGACCAACCAGCTTTCGGCCGAGGCCCTTGTCGCCGCGGAGCGGGAGGCTCGGGAGCTCGCCCGCCGCCAGCCTGAAAACCCGTTCTTCCCCGGATTGCTGGGGCCCCAGAACTACACCCCTACCGATACCTACTCGGAGAACACCTCCCGGTTCGGCCCGGAGAGGCGCGCTGAGGTCCTAAAAGAAATCTTCGCCGAAGCCGAGCGAAAGAAATTCGAAGTGGCGGGGAGCTTCTCCATCTCAGAGTGGGAGGTGGCCCTGGCAAACACCGAGGGCTTGGAAGCGTACCAGCCGGTGGCCGGGGCGGAGATCGGACTCGTGGTCATGTCCGAGGAAGGGATGGCCCGGGCCGATGCCTTCTCCCATGACGTGGAACGGATCGACTTCGATTCTCTTGCGAAGAAGGCCATCTCCCGCTGCGAGCTCGACCGCGGAAAGATAGAGCTCCCCCCGGGGGAGTACACGGTGATCCTGGAGCCAGCGTGCCTGGCGGAGATCTTGGAGTGGCTCTCCTTCACCGCCTTCGGTTCCGAGGCGTACCTCTCCGGCCAGAGCTTCCTCGCCGGGGCCCTGGGCGAGCGCTCCATGGGGGAGAACATCACCATCTACGACTCGGTCTGGGAACCGGAGGCCCAGGGGCTTCCCTTCGACTTCGAGGGGACGCCCAAGCGGAAGGTAATGCTCATCGAGCGGGGGGTGAATAAAGGGGTGGTGTTCGACCGCACAAGCGCAAAGAAGGCGAATGCGGAGCCCACCGGCCACGCTGGCCCCCCCGGCTCCCCCTGGGGGGCGATCCCCTGGAACATCTGCCTGGCCCCCGGCGACTCCTCCCTGGAGGAGATGATCGCCTCCTGCAAGCGGGGGATCCTTGTTTCCAACTTCCACTACGTGAACGGGTACCTGGACACCAAAAGGGCCATGATGACCGGGATGACCCGCTACGGCACCTTTCTCATTGAGAACGGGGAGATCACCCGGGCCCTGGCGAACCTGCGCTGGACCGAGTCGATGCTCAAAGCGTTCTCCAACGTGGTTGCGATCTCCCGGGAGCGGGAAGCATTCGCCAGGGACGGGGGCTTCGCCTCCATCGTTCCGGCGGTGATGATCGAGGGATTCACCTTCACCGGCGTCCAAAGGGAGTGAGCCCCCTGGGCCTAGTGGCGTGGAGGGAAAGGAGAGCGAGGAAGGCCAAAGCGTACCAGAGGCCGAACGTGTGGGCCACCGGGAGAACGGCGCCGGGCAGGGCTGCGATCCTTCCCACGGCATCGAGGTAAGGTCCGATCAGGAAACGTCCCAGGAGGGCCCCCAAATGGGAAGCCAGGGGTGAGGGCAGGGCCAGGATCGCAAGCCCCCACCAGATGATCAAGGCCGTCCAAGGGATGAGAAGCAGGTTGGCCAAAGGGCCGTACAAGGGGATATAGCCGAAGGAGCTCCCCACGAACCCTAAGGTACCGGCCTGGGCGAAGAGGCTCACGGCGAGGAGATCCGCTGGCCGCAACAGCAACCGAGGGAGGGCCTTCCGTAGGCGGGAATCGCCCCAACGGGGCCAAAAGATTAGGATGGCGGCGGTAGCGGAAAAGGAAAGCTGGAAACCGAGGTCCGATGCAGACCAAGGCCAAAGGGAAAGGACGATTAAAGCAGCCAGGGAAAGACCTTGGAGGGGATCGTACCAGGACTTAAGGAGCAGTCCCCCTTCCACGAACAGCCAAAAAAGCCCCAAAGCCCCGAACATGATCCCGGCCCGGACCAACGACACCCGCATCCCCGCGAGGGCGATGTAGAGGGCAACGAGAACGAAGGAAACCAAATAGCGCTTACCCGGCCGCAGCCGTAGGAGCCCCAGCCCCCACCAGATCCCAGCGGTGATGATCCCCAGGTGGAGTCCGGAAAGAGCAAGGAGATGGGCGACCCCGGCGCAACGAAACCACTCTTTCATTTCCCGTGGGAGGAGGCCCCGTGAGCCGAAGAGCAACGCTTGGATCAGGGCCGCGGACTCATCGGGAAGCACCCGCTCCAGCTTCCCCAAAGCCACCCGCCGCAGCCCATCCAAGATGCTCCCCAGGGAGCGCTTTCCCCGGGCCAACACCTGGGCCCGTTCTGCCCGGAAGAGACCGTGTATCCCCCGATTGGACAGGTACGTCCCCCAGCCGCCCTCGGGAACCTCGCCCCGACCCCACAAGGCGACCCTGTCTCCGAACCCGATGTCGGTTGTGATGGGGGCGTAGACGAGGAGCCGTGCACCGGTTCCCGGGAGCTCCAGGACGAAGGAGAGGGAACGGCGGTGGGGCTCAGGGAATGAGACCACCCGTCCTGCCACCCCCCGCAACAGGGGTACCGCCACCGGGGACCGGGGATGCTCCGGGTGTAGGGCCAACCCCACGAGGAGGATGCCGATCCAGACCCAAACAGCCTTTCTCCGCCAAAGGGCAAGCCCCAGGGAGGCCGCAGCCGGGACCAGGGCCCAAGGAGCGCTCCCCAGGATCCTTCCCAAAGAACAACCCATCCCCAGGGCCAGCGCCATCCCCGGGAGCAACGCTCTCCGCATAGACATCGGCCTTTCGGCTCAGTATAATGGGGAAAGCCTGGGGGTGAATGGTCTCGACGGGGATGCCCAGGCGAGGTGGCAAGCGGAGCGTGCCGTGGGCTCCTAAAAAACCGCGGTGGCAAAAAATAAATGCCGACTACGCAGCTGTTCCTGCCTACGCGCTGAACTGATGGCGTAGGCCGTCCTGCAGGATCTCGCCCGCGGGTCCTGTGGGGCGTGGATGGAGCGGGCTGGTCCCCGGACCGTGCCTGCCGGGACGGGGATGAGAAGCAAGCAGGCTGGGGCCATGGCGATCCTGCCCGTGGGAGCGCCGGGCCCGAGAAGGAAAACACGGGCTAAGCTTGTAGAAGCCGAGCCCAAGGGCATCTCCGGACCGGGGTTCGAGTCCCCGCACCTCCACCAGTTTCAATCCCGCTGCTTCCCCCGGATCCTTTCCCAGGCCTCTCGGTAGGTCCGAAAGTCCTGGGGACTGTAGAGGACGAAACGCACCTCATCCAAAACACCGGGATGCTCCTCCAGGAACTCCCTCACCGTGCGGAGGGCGATCCTGGCGGCTTGCTCAATGGGATAGCCGTAGATCCCGGTGGAGATGCTGGGGAAGGCTATGGAGCGGATGCCCTTTCGCAGAGCGAGCTCCAGACAAGAGCGATAGGCCTGGGCCAGGAGCCTGGCCTCTCCCTTCGCTCCTCCATGCCAGACTGGGCCAACGGTGTGGATGACCCATTTGGCCGGAAGCTTTCCTCCAGAGGTGATCACCGCCTCCCCGGTACGGAGCCTTCCGTGTTCCCTGCGGATCCGGGCCGCTTCCGTGGTGACCGTGGGTCCCCCGGCCCGGTGGATGGCCCCAGAGACCCCGCCCCCAGGGGTGAGGTCGGGGTTGGCGGAATTGACGATGGCGTCCACCTTCTGTTCCGTTATGTCCCCCCGGATCAGCACCAACCTGGTCTTGCCTATCCGATCTTCCAGATACTGGGACACCGGTCTCGCCTCCGTATCACGATTTCTATCATAACACAATCCCTTGAGCTTTCCGCAAAGGAAGGCCGACCCGTTGGCCGCCGCCGTCTTTCAGGGGAAGATTGGGTCAAGGGGGAGAGATGGGGAAGACATTTGCGGAGAAGGTTTTGGCTCGAAAGGCGGGGCTTTCGGAGGTGGCCCCGGGGCAGATCGTGGAAGCGGCACCGGACCTCGGGATGTCCCACGATAACACCGCGGCTATCCTGAAGATCTTCGGGAAGCTTGGCCTCGAGCGCATCAGGAATCCGGAGCGGTTTGTGGTGATCCTGGACCACGTGGTACCGGCGGCTCAGGTCCAGTACGCTGAGAACCACAAAGAGATCCGTGAGTTCGTGCGAACCCAGGGGATTCGGTTCTATGACGTGGGCCGGGGGATCTGCCACCAGGTGGTGGTGGAGGAGGGGTTGGCCCGACCGGGATGGCTGATCCTGGGGGCCGATTCCCATACCACCACCTACGGGGCCCTAGGGGCATTCGCTGCCGGGATCGGTCGCTCCGAGATGGCGGCGCTTTGGGCCACTTCAAAGCTCTGGCTCAAGGTTCCAGCCACCATCAGGATCGAACTCACGGGGAAGCTCCCGGAGCTTGTCACCGCCAAGGACGTGATCCTTTATCTCATCGGCAAACTCGGGGCCGATGGGGCGCTCTACCGTTCGGTGGAATTCACCGGTCCCTTGGTCGAGCGAATGTCCATCTCCGAGCGACTCGTCCTCTGCAACATGGTCGCGGAGATGGGGGCCAAGAACGGTTACGTGGCCCCGGATGAGGCTACCTTCTCCTACCTGCGGGAGCGGGGGGTCGCCGAGTACGAACCCATCTACCCCGACCCCGATGCGGAATACGAGAGAGTCCTCAGGTTCGATCTCTCGGATTTGGAACCCCAGGTGGCCCGGCCCCATACCGTGGATAACGTGGTGCCGATCTCCGAAGTGGAGGGAACTCGGGTCGACCAGGTGCTCATCGGCACCTGCACCAACGGCAGGATCGAGGACCTGCGGTTAGCGGCGGAGGTGATGGGGGGAAGGCCCGTGGCCGAAGGGACGCGTCTCCTCATCCTCCCCGCCTCCCGGGAGGTGTGGGTGCAGGCAGCCCGGGAGGGGCTTCTGGAGAGATTTGCCACCGCCGGGGCCCTGGTCCTGAACCCGGGATGCGGGCCGTGTTTGGGAGCACACCAAGGGGTCCTGGCGCCGGGGGAGGTGTGCCTTTCCACGTCAAACCGCAATTTCAAGGGGCGGATGGGTTCCCCGGAGGCGGAGATCTACCTCGCCTCCCCGGCGGTGGCCGCCGCGACCGCGGTGACCGGCGTGATCACCGATCCCAGGAAACTCGTTCCTTGAGCGCCGGACTCCGAGAAGGACTTGCCACTAAGCGCCGGCCAGGTGTATAAATCGGATGAACTTTGTGGGGACCGGTGTCCCGACAAAGGCAAACCCG